>NZ_JBQCVS010000004.1:0-95693 GCF_051958155.1 Neisseria sp. P0014.S009
AATTAGGAGCGGAAATAGACGAAAACCTGTTTTGGAGTTTCAGCTGTCGAAGGAAGGGCTTTTTTGCAAAGGTCTCAAACTGCTTATTCGACCCAAGTCACCATTTCTTCAAGCGGTTTGCGTGATTTTTTAGTGATTTCTTTGGCACGATAGCCGAATGTTGCCGCTACGGATACGCCCCATTCGTTGGTATCAAACAGGCCTTCTGCTGCCAATACTTCGTTCATTTTGTCGTAGTTGAAGCCTTCGATTGGGCAGGAATCGATGCCGATGGCCGCTGCGCCTGTGAGCATATTGGCCAAAGCAATATAGGTCTGCTTGCCGCTCCAGTCAAAGAGTGCGCGTTGGTCGTCGGCAATTTTAATGTCGGTTTCTTGGAAGCTTTTGTATCTTGCCAGCGCTTTTTCCAGTTGCTCTCCTTGTAGGCCCCTGCGTTCGGCAACACTGCGGAAGAACGGGGTATCGTAACGGGCATTTTTCTTGGCAAGGATAATCACCAGATGGCTGCAGTCGTCCAGTTGCGATTGCATCCCCCAGCTGAAAGGCTTGATTTTCTCACGCAGGGCTTTGTTTTGAATCACCAAGAATTTCCATGGCTCGGAGCCGACAGAGCTGGGCGAGAGGTGGGCAAATTCTAAAATCGCTGCAAAATCTTCTTGGCTGATTTTTTTGTTGGGATCGTAATAACGGGTGGAGCAGCGATTTTCGAATACTTGCAGCATTTGTTCGCGTGTAATTTGATTCATCTGGTTTTCCTAATAAATGAAGATGTTATTCCAATATCCGGTTCCTTTTGAGGTATCATTACCGGCATAACCTTAAGGAAGAAACAGGCTGGGGCAACACCATGTTAAATCAAACCTGACGGTCAGGCTATCTTTTAATTCTGAATTTCGCAAAAAAATTCGATAAATATCAATATCAATGCGAAAGGCCGTCTGAAACTTTAAACGTTTAAAGTTTCAGACGGCCTTTGATTTCAAATCCTGATTACAGATGAGGATTAATCAGGTTTTCTGGGGAGAGGATGCGGTTGAGTTCTTCTTCGCTCAACAGGCCGCGCTCCAGTACGACTTCGCGCACGCCTTTGCCGGTTTGGGCGCAGATTTTGCCGACCAAGTCGCCATTGCGGTGGCCGATGTATGGGTTCAGATAAGTGACCAAACCGATGGAGTTGAAGACATAGTGTTCGCAGATTTCGCGGTTGACCGTAATGCCTTTGACGCATTTGTCGGCCAGGTTGACCGCGGCGTTGCCCAAGAGGGAAATGGTTTCAAACATACATTGGGCGATGACCGGCTCCATAACGTTCAGCTGCAACTGACCTGCTTCGGCTGCGAAAGTGATGGTGGTGTCGTTGCCGATGACTTTGAAGCAGACTTGGTTGACGACTTCAGGAATCACAGGATTGACTTTGGCAGGCATGATGGAAGAACCGGCCTGCAATTCAGGCAGGTTGATTTCTTTCAAACCGGCGCGCGGGCCGGAAGAGAGCAGGCGCAAGTCGTTACAGATTTTGGACAGTTTGACGGCTGTGCGTTTCAATGCGCCGTGTACCATCACATATGCGCCGCAGTCGGAGGTCGCTTCGATCAGGTTTTCAGTCAGTTTGCAAGGCAGGCCGCTGACTTCGGAGAGTTTCTCAACGACCAAAGCCGCATAGCCTTTAGGCGTATTCACGCCGGTACCGATGGCGGTGGCGCCGAGGTTGACTTCAAGCAGCAGGGAGCGGGTGCGGTCGAGGTTGAGGATTTCTTCTTCCAGCAACACTTGGAAAGACTGGAATTCTTGACCGGCAGTCATTGGTACAGCATCTTGAAGCTGGGTGCGGCCCATTTTCAAAACGTCTTTAAATTCTTCGGCTTTGGCGGCAAAGGCATTTTTCAGGATAGCCAGTTTGTCGAGCAATTCGCCGATGCTGTAATACACGGCAAGGCGGAAGCCGGTAGGGTAGGCGTCGTTGGTGGATTGGCTGGCGTTGACATGGTCCATCGGATTGACGATGTCGTAGTGGCCTTTTTCGTGACCCAAGACTTCCAATGCGAGATTGGCAATGACTTCGTTGGTATTCATGTTGACCGAAGTACCGGCGCCGCCTTGATAAACGTCGGACGGGAATTGGTCGAGGCAGCGGCCTTTGACCAATACTTCATCGCAGGCTTTTTCGATGGCGGCCGCGATTTCCGGCTTGATGGCACCTAATGCGCCGTTGGCTTGCGCAGTGGCTTTTTTAACCATGACCATGCTGCGGACAAATTGCGGTACGTCGGAAATTTTTTGCGTGGAAATTTTAAAGTTTTCAATGGCGCGCAAAGTATGGATGCCCCAATATACTTCAGCAGGGATCTCGCGGTCGCCCAATAAATCGTGTTCGATTCGTACAGTCATTTCTCTTACCTTCTCGTATAGTTGTGTTAGTGTGCATTATGCGTTTGGAACATTAGCCCAGTTCGGCAAGATTGTCCAGTTAATAAGGCTTAATCGTCAGGATGAAAGCGCGCCGCTTCACGCTCTTTTGCAGCTGTCTCTTTATCTTTCAATTTCGCACCCAAACCCAACATTTTTTCATATTCGGATTGCGGCGTGCCATCCTCTTCCATGCCGAATGCGCTGGCATTGACCCAAAGGGAAAGCAGGGAAACGATGAAGGCGAAAAAACCAACGATATACCAAAACATTTTTTTCTTCCTTGTGTGTCTGCGTGTGCAGATTGTTGTGGTTTGTAAAGATGTGAATGTAGCACAAACGCGGTTGGGTTTAAATTCTTCTCCCGCATCCTTTCATTGATTTACCTGTAAGTGTTTAGAAAGGAAAAGGCCGTCTGAAAAGTAAGACTTTTCAGACGGCCTCGGAGGCTTTGTCGGGAAGATTAGCCGCCGCATGCGCCGCAGCAACCGCCTTCGCCATGACCGCCGCGTTTTTCTTCGTTGTTGATAACGGGCAGCTCGGTTTCTTCGGTTTGCTCTTTTTTATCTTCAGGCAAATCGTTTACTTTGATTTTGTTTTCTTCGGCCATGATACATCCTTTCAATGGATTGAGGAGTGGAAAGATTCATAAAGATAGCATCTTTAAGCGGATAAACCAAGCAGCACAAAACTGCCTTGTGATAATGCCATGACTTAGAACAATAAATTTGCTTGTAAAAGCGTTAAGGCCGTCTGAAAAAATCCAAAGAGGAGTATTGGTTTTTATGGTTTGAAATGGCAGTAGAAAGATTTAAGAATGCTTGATCTGAAGGGATAAACTGACATGGATTTCAAAAAACAATACAATGTTATCATCATCTGGAAACAGCCAATTTATCGGAGCATATATGTATTCACACCACAACGAACGCCATTTCAGCGACCGCAACAACTGGCTTCGGGCAAGCGTATTGGGTGCCAATGACGGCCTGATTTCCACTGCCTCGCTGTTGACGGGCGTAGCCGCTGCCGCGCCAGATTTCCAAACCCTGCTGTTGACGGGCGTTTCGGCGCTTATCGGGGGCGCGGTGTCAATGGCGGCGGGGGAGTATGTTTCCGTGTCCAGCCAATCGGATACGGAAAAAGCCGATTTGCACAAAGAACGCCACGAATTGGCAAATAATCCTGATGCGGAGTTGGAAGAACTGACGGAAATTTACCGCCGCCGTGGTTTGTCCGACCCGCTCGCCGCAGAGGTGGCCAAAGCCTTGATGGAACACGATGCGCTCGCCGCCCACGCGCGCGACGAAATCGGCATTACCGAAACCTCTGTCGCCCAACCCATGCAGGCCGCGCTGGCTTCTGCCGCTTCATTTTGTGCCGGCGCAATTTTGCCTTTACTGGTCGCATTGACGGCTTCTAGTGCTATTGTTCCGGCCTTGGCAGTTTCCACTTTGTGCGGACTGGCCGGACTGGGCTATGCCTCCGCCAAACTCGGTGGCGCGCCTGTCGTTCCTGCTGTTTTGCGCGTGTGCCTGTGGGGTGTTGCGGCATTGGTAATAACCGGATTTATTGGAAAACTGGCGGGTGTGGCCGTCTGAATGTAAGGCCTTATATTCTTTTAAACCTGTATCCAGTAAAATTGAAAATTGATTTGATCGCTAAAGGCCGTCTGAAAACTTTTCAGACGGCCTATGGTGCTTGTATTTACTTATTACAAACTGTTTTTTGTCATGACTTACCCGATTCCCAAACCCCGTGAAAAATCCCGTTGGCTCAATCTGTCTCAAGGCTCGCTGCCCTTGGCTTTGGCGCGTTATTTGCCGCATAAGCAGCTCAAGGTTGTCTTGACCCAAGATGCGGAACAGGCGCTACGCCTTCAGACGGCCTGGTTGTTTTTCCGTCCGCACGATACGGCCGTGTTCCTGCCGGACTGGGAAACGCTGCCTTATGAGCGTTTTTCGCCACATCAGGATTTGGTGTCGGAGCGGCTCTCGGCGTTGTGGCAGATTAAGAGCGGCGCGGCGGACGTGTTGTTTGTGCCGGTTGCCACGGCGATGCAGAAGCTGCCGCCCGTGCCGTTTCTGGCAGGACGCACATTTTGGCTGAAAACGGGGCAGACTTTGGATATAGGCCGTCTGAAAAGTGATTTGGTGGATGCAGGTTATAACCATGTTTCCCATGTTGTCGCGGCAGGCGAGTTTGCCGTGCGCGGCGGTATAGTCGATTTGTTCCCGATGGGCAGCGAAATGCCGTACCGCATCGATTTGTTTGACGATGAAATCGACAGCATCAAAACCTTCGATACCGAAACGCAACGCACCATTTCCCCCGTTTCCGAAATCCGCCTGCTGCCGGCACACGAGTTCCCCACCGACAGCGAGGCGCAAAAGATTTTCCGCAGCCGCTTTCGTGAAGAAGTCGATGGCAATCCGAACGATGCCGCTGTGTACAAAGCCGTCAGCAACGGCCACTTCGGCGCGGGCGTGGAATATTATCTGCCGCTGTTTTTTGAAAACGAGCTGGAAACGCTGTTTGACTATATCGGCGAAGACGCGCTGTTTGTCTCTTTAGGCGACGTTCATGCCGAGGCAAACTGTTTTTGGAGCGACGTTAAATCGCGTTATGCCATGGCGCAGGGAGACGAAACCTATCCGCCTTTGCTTCCACAGCATTTGTATCTCTCTGCTGATGTTTTTGCAGGCCGTCTGAAAAATTATGCTCAGGTATTGCCGGATATTTTTGGTGATGAACATACGTTGCCAAACGTGGCCGTCAACCGCCAAGCAGATGAACCGTTGCAGGCATTGAAAGATTTTCAGACGGCCTTTAACGGACGGATTTTGTTGTGCGCCGAAAGTTTGGGACGGCGCGAAACCATGCTCGGTTTCTTGCAGCAAAACGGCTTAAAAGCCAAAAGCGTGTCCGACTGGCAGGGCTTTTTGTCGGCGCATGAGCCACTGATGATTACAGTGGCGCCGTTGGCATACGGGTTTAAATTAGAAGATCAAAACATCTCGGTCATTACCGAATCCGATCTTTATCAATATGTTGCCCGCTCGCGCAAACATCATCGTAAGAAACACGCCGCTGTTTCAGACGGCCTGTTGCGCGACCTTGCCGAAATCAATATCGGCGATCCTGTTGTACACGAAGAACACGGCATCGGCCGATATATGGGCTTGGTCACAATGGATTTGAGCGATGAAACCAACGAAATGATGTTGCTTGAATACGCGGGCGAAGCGCAGCTTTATGTGCCTGTTTCGCAGCTGCATTTAATCAGCCGCTACTCCGGTCAGGCGCATGAAAACGTTACTTTGCACAAGCTCGGCAGCGGCGCGTGGAACAAAGCGAAGCGCAAAGCCGCCGAAAAAGCGCGCGACACCGCCGCCGAGTTGCTCAACCTCTACGCCCAACGCGCCGCCCAATCGGGACACAAGTTTGAAATCAACGAGTTGGACTATCAGGCGTTTGCCGACGGTTTCGGCTACGAGGAAACCGAAGACCAGGCCGCCGCCATCGCCGCCGTGATTAAAGATTTGACACAAGCGAAGCCGATGGACCGCCTTGTGTGCGGCGATGTCGGTTTCGGCAAAACCGAAGTCGCCCTGCGCGCCGCGTTTGTGGCGGTGATGGGCGGCAAACAGGTCGCCGTACTCGCCCCGACCACGCTTCTGGTCGAGCAGCACGCGCAAAACTTCGCTGACCGTTTCGCCGATTTTCCCGTGAAAGTCGCCAGCCTTTCGCGTTTCAACAACAGCAAAGCCACCAAAGCTGCGCTGGAAGGCATGGCGGACGGCACGATCGATATCGTTATCGGTACGCACAAATTAGTGCAGGATGACATCAAATTCAAAAACTTAGGGCTGGTCATCATCGATGAAGAACACCGCTTCGGCGTGCGCCAAAAAGAGCAGCTCAAACGCCTGCGCGCCAATGTCGACATCCTCACCATGACCGCCACGCCGATTCCACGTACCCTCAGCATGGCGCTCGAAGGCCTGCGCGACTTCTCGCTGATTACCACCGCGCCCAGCCGCCGCCTCGCCGTCAAAACCTTTGTCAAACCCTTCAGCGAAGGCAGCGTGCGCGAAGCCGTATTGCGCGAACTCAAACGCGGCGGACAAGTGTTTTTCCTGCACAATGAAGTGGATACGATTGAGAATATGCGCGAGCGGCTGGAAACCCTGCTGCCCGAAGCCCGCATCGGCGTGGCGCACGGACAACTGCGCGAGCGCGAGCTGGAACAAGTCATGCGCGACTTTTTGCAGCAACGATTTAACGTGTTGCTCTGTTCCACTATTATCGAAACCGGCATCGACATCCCCAACGCCAACACCATCATCATCAACCGCGCCGACAAATTCGGGCTGGCGCAACTGCACCAGCTTCGCGGGCGCGTCGGCCGCAGCCACCACCAAGCCTACGCCTACCTGCTCACGCCCGAATACATCACCAAAGACGCAGAAAAACGCCTCGATGCCATTGCGGCGGCAGACGAACTCGGCGCAGGTTTCACCCTCGCCATGCAGGATTTGGAAATCCGCGGCGCAGGCGAAATCCTCGGCGAAGGACAGTCCGGCGAAATGATACAGGTCGGCTTCACGCTCTACACCGAAATGCTCAAACAAGCCGTGCGCGACCTTAAAAAAGGCCGCCAGCCCGACCTCGACGCGCCATTGGGCATTACCACCGAAATCAAACTGCACAGCCCGGCATTATTGCCTGAAGACTACTGCCCCGACATTCATGAGCGTCTCGTCCTCTACAAACGCCTTGCCGTCTGCGAAACCGTGCAGCAAATCAACGCCATACACGAAGAACTCGTCGACCGCTTCGGCCTGCCCGAACAACCTGTCAAAACCCTCATCGAAAGCCACCACCTGCGGCTCGCTGCAAAAGAATTGGGCATAGACGCCATCGACGCCACCGGCGAAGCCGTCACCGTTACCTTCGGCAAACACCACCAAATCGACCCGACAGAAATCATTCTGCTGATTCAGACGGATAAAAAATATCGGCTCGCTGGGGCGGATAAGTTAAGATTTACAGCCGAGATGGAAAATATCGAAGTCAGGATCAACACCGTGAAGAATGTGTTGAAGACTTTGAAAGAAAGAGTGATAGCAAAGTAGAGGCTAGTGAAGAAAAGGTCGTCTGAAAAATTTTCAGACGACCTTTCCTTATCCAAAATTTGTAGCATGAAGCTGTCGGATTCGAGAATCCGACCTACACTTGCTGCTCAAATTTTTAAAACTGAACAAAATCAATTATTTAGCTATATTTATTAGCTTTTCATCATTTAAATTTTCATCAATTATCTGTATTCATTATAGACAATAGAATTATATAGAACGCCATTCTTGTCAAAAACAGGCAGTAATTTAATTAGATACCAGTTTATATCCACTATTTTATTATAAATTTCCTTAATATTGATATTAATGCTGAATAAGAATTCAAAATTAGGAAAAAATAAGACGTTTCCACCGATATTGGTATCAGACCATGTCATTACAAACCCGATAACTTCATCCGAATTACTTTTGATTTTTAAAAAATCAAAAATTTCTTGTTCCGACATAGAGGCCGAATTCCAATCCCAGTCGTCATTACCAAGCAGCAAATAAGTAAATTGTCCATTATCGAGAAAACGCCAACCACCCTCCCATAAATATTTCAGTATTTCATAACGAGAAATTTTTTTGTTATTCATCGATAAATCAATACTTAAACCTATATCTCTCGACATCTCGAATCTCCTGTGGCTTTTAATTTTTAATATTTTTAGAAGGGGTGTAAGCAAGCCTTAGCCCGCATTAAACCTGTAAGTAGAGTGTATACGGCACGCACAAACGTGGGCTTTAAGCGTAATAAAAAGTCGTCTGAAACGATTTTCAGGCTTTCAGATGACCTTTTATCAAATGATGCGAAATATCACTTGTCTAACCTTCTAACTTCGTACACACCTCAGCCCCACCTTCAAGTTTTGGGCAGACTACGACTTGTATCGTTTGTTTATTTTTATAATTGCCGAAATTTCCAATAATCCCGCCCTTCGATTTTCCAATAACAAAATTCGTCCGGTATCAAATACCCAAAGTCCATTGCCTTAGAAAACCAGCCATCATAGACATAATCTTCATGACATCTGTCCCAATCCATATGAAGGTAAACTTCCGTATCAAAATTAATATAGAACAACGGTAATCTTGAAGAAATCTGATTGATTTTTAAGAAATCACTTTGTTGGCCAAAATCCGAAATAGGATCATCATACGACAACTTGTTCTCGACAACGGAATATAATCTTGCTGCTTCATCTAAATTAAAGCCCTGTAACATCAGCGCTTTCAATTCGTCTTTTTCCAGTACGACGACCGAATCTGATTGAAGATAGCTTTCGAAATTGTCCTTAGTTAACTGCCAGATGCCGTTTCGGTAATAATAACTATTCATTTCATCCTGATATTGTTCTAACGTAATATTACCGTTTTTAAAATCCAAATCTAAGTCTAATTTCATATTTAATATGAAATTTTCCTTATAATCAATCAAATAATATATCTTTTTCTTATAGACAAAAATGGATATACACTGAATGTACTCAAAGATGTTATCCAATAATTCAGATTTAAATTTCTCAATCTTTTCCATATTTGACAAATTCCTTAATAACTTTATCACCAGCAAGCATTAGTCCGCATGAAAGCTGCAGGTAGGGTGTCGTACGCGTGCTTTAAGTGTAAATACAGAAGCAGTATAAAAAGGTCGTCTGAAAAATTTTCAGACGACCTTTTAGGTTAATTTTCCGAATAGCCTTTCTAAGGCAGTACAACCACATTTCAATCTTTTCCTGCACAGAAAAAAAAATACAGCAGCTGTATCATCTCGTTAACTCGGGGGTCGGCAATGTAATATTGCCGTTCCCGATGGTTCACTTCAAACGATACTAAACCGGCTTCACGTAATAGGGCTAATTGGCTGGACATTGCCGCTTGCGGCAGTCCGGATGACTCAGCCAACTCGGTTACATTGTGCGGCCTTTCATGTAGTTTGCACAATACGGCGAGGCGGTTAGGATTAGCCAGAAGTTTGAGAAAAGCGCTGGCTTCTTCGTAGGGCGGTTGATTGTCGGCAGTGGTCATTTTTCACGCTTGTCGGCAAATGAGGAGGTCGAATTATCAGTCATAATGGCCTCAGCAGCAACTTTTAGACGGCCTTTGTTTAATGGTTCCATGGCATTTTGGCCAGCAGGCGAGCCATGCCGCAGAATCCGGTTAGTCCGGCCGTTAATAGGCCTGCGCCGACCATCACGTCTATCAGATAAAACCAAGGCGATACCAGCCAACCTGCCAGCACGCCCAACAGAATCAAACTGCCCGCTATGGTTTGCACCTGCCGTATGATGTCTGGTGCAGCACGGTTGGCAACAATAAGAAGCCCTGCAGCTTTCCATGCCTGTAAGCCGCCTTCTAAAATATAGCATTCTCGACCTTGGCCAAGTACTGACAATATTGTTTCTGCCCGTGTTGTACGTTTGCCGCTCAGGCAATAAAAAATCAGGCATGGGGCTGTATCATCGGGCAGTTTGTCTCGCTGCTGTTCAGGCGGAAGGGATAATGCGCCGCCAATATGCCCGCCCCGATATTCGGCTTGGCTTCGGATGTCCACTGCCAACGCGCCCTCACGGATTTTTGCGATTGCTTCGGAAGGCGTAATTCGCAGGAGTTGTCCGATCGTACTCATGTTTTGCCTTCGTTATTTTTTGTTGATGCGGCAGGTGTTGATGCCCAATAAGCTGTACAGTGCGCAGTTGCCAATCAGTGCTGTACCCAGAGGGATGATGCCCAGCCAACCCCACCAGCCAATTTGTCCGGTAGCGGCTGCAGCAATCAGTGCTACGCCGATAACAATACGGATTACGCGATCCAAAGTACCCAAGTTTCGTTTCATTTTATTGCTCCTTGTTTCGGAATGAATTGTCTATAAATAAATATATATAACAAAAATCATATATGAGAAATATTATATTCCTAAAAATGACTTTGTCAAATGGTTTACAGCAAAAGTGTAATTAATATTTGCATTGTATTTTTTAAACACACAAATGGAATCAATCTCCAACGGCATGGTTAAATGTAAAAATACAGCCTTTATTTTTTCAGACGGCACTGGAGATGATCTTATTTATATTGGAAGAATAAGTAGTCAGTTTTCAGAAGGAATCAAATCATGACCGATTTGGAAAAGAAGCCCAATGGAGAAGATTTGAAGACTGGATAATCCGTTGTGTAACTAGCAAGGGAGAGGAGATACTTTATAATCAAATTGTCTACGAATTATAAAAGGCCGTCTGAAAATTGAATTTCAGACGGCCTTTGGTTTCTTTATAACGTCGTTCGTATCATCAGAAACGATAATTCACGCCCAAGGCAAACTCGCGGCCGCGTTCGTAGAAGGGCACGCGTCCGTTGCCGTCGGGGAAGCGTTGGCTGTGCGAACGGTATTGCTTGTTGCCGATATTGTTGACGGCGAAGTTGACGTTCAGGTTGTCTTTTTTCAGCGGCTGCCAGTTGGCGTAGATGTCGTGTACGCCGTAGCCTGATTTCTTGCCGTGTATCGTGCCTTGTCCGCGGGCGACGTCGGTGTATTTCACGCTTTGGGCGTAGCGGCCGCGCCAGCCGATTTCGAGTTTGGGGTTTTCAAACTGGTAAGACAGGCCGGTTAGCCATTGGCGGCCGGTGTTCCAGAAGGTGAACGAGCTTTCGTGGTCTTCCGCTTGAATCGGGCTTTCGCCGTAGTACATTTCGCCGTTCAGACGGGGTTTGACGTAGGACACGCCGGCGCGCGCGGTCAGGCCGCCCCAGCGGTAGGATGCGTCAAGTTCGTAGCCGTAGGTTTTGAGCGTGCCGCCGTTGTAAATCTTGCCGCGTTCGGTGATGGAGGCGGTGTTGTTGTTGATTTTTGCCCAACGATAGACGATGAGGTCTTTGATGCGTTGGTGGAACACGCTGCCACTGACGTTGAAGTTGTCGTTGCGCCATTTGAAGCCTAATTCGGCACGGCGGGCGGTTTCGGCTTTGAGGTTGCTGTCCAAATCGGCGGCGGCGCCTGCGCGTTCGTTAGCTAACAGGGCTTCGTTCAGGCGGGGCGCACGGCTTGCCTGATTGAGGTTTGCCAAGAGGGAGAAGTTGTCGTTGATGTCCCAAATCGCGCCGATGCTAGGGTTGAGCTGACCGTGCGACGCGCTTTGTTTGCTGGCGGCGTTGTATTTGAAATGGTCGTAACGCAGGCCGGTGGTCAGGGTGACGGGGTGCAGGTTCCAAATGCCTTCCGCGTACACGCCGTATTCGGCTTTTTTCTCTTTGTCGCGGTCATACAGGCCGAGAATCTTCAGCCATGCGCCTTTGTCGGAAGGATCTGAGGTTTCGTGGCGGTAGTTGACGCCGTATTTCACCATGTGTCCGTCGCCGAAAGAGCTGGCAAGGTTCAGATTCGCGCCGGTCGCTTTGATTTTGCTTAATTCAAGCTGACCGATAGGAACGCCGCCTTGCGCCGTGCCGGAAGCTTGGGCTTTTGGAGAAGGAGCGCCTTTAGGCGGTTTGGTGTCGTCAGTATTGATTTGGAAGACGTTGGCGTCGATTTTGTCGATAAAGCCGACGTTGCGGCCACGGTATTCCAGATTGTAGGTCTGCTCTTTTTGATAAGTGCCGTCCACGCCGATGTAGCTGTCAACGTTTTGGAACTCGGCTTTGTCGGTACGGTTCCCTTTTTGGTATTCCTGACGGTAGGTCAGGCGGATGCCGTGGTCGTCGTTGAAGTCGTAGCCGAGTTTGGCGAGGTAGCTGTGCTGTTTCAGATGACTGCCGAGGTTGACATTGCCGTTGCCGTCTTTGTAGTCACGGTTGTTGAGGAAGTTGCCTGCAAACAGGGCATCGAAGCCGTTTTGATAGCCGTAAACCGCTGCGCTGCCGGTTGAGCCTTTATTGCTGCTCAAGCCTGCTCCCAGTTTGAAACCGAAAGGTTTGCCGTCGGTCAGTAGGTCTTTTGCGTCAACCGTTGTTACGCGGATGGTACCGCCGACCGCACCCAAACCTGCGCTTGCCGCGCCTGTGCCTTTTTCGACGTTGATGCTTTTCACCAAAGCAGGATCAAGCTGGAAGCGGCTTTGGTGGTGGAAGATTTTTGTGGATTGGCTGGTGTTGTCGACTTCTAGGTTAATTTTGTCTTCACCAACGCCGCGGATGCTGTAAAACTGTGCTACGCCGTTGCCGCCACCGACATCCATACCGATTTGGTCTTTCATGACTTGTTTTAAATCGGTCGAAATTTCGCGGTCGAGCTGGTTGCGGGTTACACGAGTCGGTACGGCAGTACCGGTGACCTTAATTTCATTCAGCTCGGCAGTTTCTGCGGGTTGCAAATTTTCGGCATGAGCGAAGCTTGTTGATAATGCGAGTGTAATGATACTAAGACGGAATACAGGAGAGGAGACCTTATTCATGATTTTTCCTAAGTAAAAAATTGACTGTTTATTCTAATTGTTATAATAATGATTATCAAATTCTTAATAGATATTAATAAATATATTTTGTTTTATTCCAGTCTCAAATTAATAGGATTTTTATAAAAATCAATTAGTTTATATTTTAGTTAAATTTAGTAAAGATTCTTTGGTTGGGAAATGGGTTGAGTCTTACTTTTTCCGAGAGGGAGAGAAGGGATAGCTTGAATATCTGTCAATAAAGAATTTTATCTATCAGTGTTTTATTTAAAAGGCCGTCTGAAAAGTACTTTTCAGACGGCCTAAATATTTATTTTTTACAGCAAAGGGCTCATTAGGCGGACGGCATTTTCCACGAAGCCGCGGAGTTTGGAGCGTTGTTGCCATGATTTGATGGCGATGTAGCTGCTGTTTTTAAGGTAGCTGCGCTGCAGGTGGCAGATTTGTTTGGTAGTGTCGCGATCGTAGATGGCAAGACTGATTTCGAGGTTGAGGAAGAAACTGCGCATGTCCATGTTGACCGTGCCGAAGAGGGAGTAGTCTTCGTCAATGGTCATGGTTTTGGCATGCAGAAGACCGTCTTCAAACATGGCGATTTTGACACCGGCTTCCAGCAACATAGGGTAGTAGGCGCGTGAGGCGTAGCGCACCATCAGTGAATCGACTTTGGCAGGCAGTATCAGGGTCACTTTGACACCGCGTTTGGCGGCAATGGTTAATGCCATGAGAAGCGGCTCGTCGGGGACAAAGTAGGGAGTAGTAATCGTGATTTGTTTGGTGGCGGCATAGATGGCGCTGATGATGGTTTCGTAAATAACGAAGCTGCCTTGCTCGGGGGCGGATGGAATGATTTGGGCAACAATATCGCCTTGTTGCATTTTTTCAGGAAGGATTTGGGGCAGCAGGCTCTGGGCTTGATTGAGGTATGTTTGTACGTTTTGGAGGTTTTCATCGGTTTCGACGGCAAGGTCTGCGAAGAAGACGGCAGACAGTTCCAAAACCATAGGACCTGTACAGCGCATCATGACATCGACCCATTCTCCGACGCCGGAGTTTTGTTTGAAATAGCGCGGGTCGACAAGGTTGAAACTGCCGGTGTAACCGATTTTTCTGTCGATAACAAGGATTTTGCGGTGGTTGCGCAGGTCGGTGCGTGTGAATAATGTACGCCAGATGCCGACAGGCAATGAGGTATGTACTTCAACGCCTGCTTGGCGCAGTATTTCTACCCAATCGCTTTCAAAAAAACTCCTGCTGCCGACGGCATCGGCCAGAATGGCGCAGTCAACGCCTCGATCTGTGGCGGCAAGAATTTCATTTAAAATTTCTTCGATGCGGCCTTTGGGCTCAATAATGTAAAAAGCCAGCAGGCAGGAATGGGTTGCGGCGCGTATGTCTGCAAGCATGCTGTCGATGATGGCATCGGTGGTTGAGAGCAGGCTCATGGCGTTGCCTTTGGTGGCACCCAGCCCCGTTCCTTTTTCGGCAACTTTACTGATACCGTGGTAACGTGATTTGACTTGGTCGGCAATGTCGAGATAGATATCGGCTAGATGGGTGGCGGCAAAGTTGCGGTAGAAGCGGTTCATTTCGCCGGTACGTTTGGCGCGTGCCGTGCCGAGACGAGGCTCGCCGATAAGGATGTAGGCGATGGTTCCGAATACAGGGAAAAGGAAGAGGATAATCAGCCAGGCAAAGGTTGAGCCGATGTTTTTTTGTTTGTACAACACGCGCAGCATGCAGGCGAGTGCGGCGCAGGTGTGGGCGAAGATGAAAATTTCGGTCCAGGTGATGTCTTTTAAAAAATTCATATTCGGTAGCGGGAGTGGATGTGTTTTTAAGTTTGAAGGTGTCAGCTGCTAAGCTTCAGATATTAAGTATATAGAAAAACCGTCTGAAAACAAATTCACACGATAATCGTGTTTTTTGTTTTCAGACGGCTTTTGCGTTGTTTCCATTAACGGTGATACTGACGGGACAATTCATGTACGGTATCGACCAAAATTTTGGCGTGTTCCGGATCGGCGTGTTGGTTGATACCGTGTCCGAGGTTGAATACATGGCCGCTGCCGTTGCCGTAGTCGGCAAGGATGCGTGCGACTTCGGTGCGGATAGATTCCGGTGTGCCGAAGAGGGCAAACGGGTCGAAGTTGCCTTGCAGGGCAACTTGTTCGCCGACGCGACGGCGGGCTTTGCCGATGTTGCAGGTCCAGTCCAAGCCTAATGCGTCTGCGCCGATTTCTGCCATGCTTTCCAGCCATAAGCCGCCGCCTTTGGCAAATACGATAACAGGCACGCGGCGGCCTTCACTTTCGCGTTTGAGTCCGTCAACGATTTGACGGATGTATTTCAGGCTGAATTCTTTAAATGCGGCATCGCTCAATACGCCGCCCCAAGTATCGAAAATTTGTACGGCTTGTGCGCCGGCATCGATTTGGGCGTTGAGGTAGGCGGTAACGGCTTGGGCATTGGTGTCGAGGATTTTATGCAGCAAATCAGGACGCGAATACATCATGGTTTTGATGGTGCGGAATTCTTTGCTGCTGCCGCCTTCAACCATGTAGCAGGCGAGCGTGAACGGGCTGCCGGAGAAACCGATGAGTGGAACGCGGCCGTCAAGGGCTTTACGGATGGAAGTTACGGCATCAAAGACGTATTGCAGTTTTTTCATGTCGGGAACTTGCAGTTTGGCGATATCCGCTTCATGTTGCAAGGCGCGTTCAAATTTGGGGCCTTCGCCTTCGGCAAAGTACAGGCCCAAACCCATGGCATCGGGAACGGTTAGAATGTCGGAAAACAGAATCGCTGCGTCCAGATCAAAACGTTCTAAAGGCTGGATGGTAACTTCGGTTGCCAGCTCGGTGTTTTTACACAAATCGAGAAAGCTGCCTGCGCGTGCGCGTGTGGCTTTGTATTCAGGCAGATAGCGTCCGGCTTGGCGCATCATCCAGATGGGCGTGTATTCGACAGGCTGTTTGAGCAGGGCGCGGAGGAAAGTGTCGTTTTTCAGAGCAGTCATGATAAATAGGCTTTCTGATTTGGTGTGTTGGACAAAGTTTAGACGGCCTTAGATATGTATTGAGGCCGTCTGAAATGATTAAATGGTTGGTTTTATTGTAGATTTCATACTGTTACTTAATGCGAAATCAGTACATCAATTGGGTTGAGGGAGTGCTGCCGGATGTTCTTCTTCGGCTACGCTTTCCAAAACCAGATTGCGTTGTTCTTGCGCTTTTTGCGGTTGGTCGGTTTCATCAAACACGCGCGCTAGGACCAAATGTGCGGATACGCTGGGTTGCAAGGCGATGCTGGCTTCGAGGTAGCCTTGGGCTTTGCCCCAGAGTTTGCGGCCGTAAGCCAGTTGGCCAAGATACATCAACAGTGGTGCATTGTCGGGTTGTTCCTGCAGCCAAGAATCTGCCAAGTCGATGGCTTTTTGTTGCTCGCGCTCGCTTAGGAAACGTACGGATTCGACAAATGCTTCCAAAAGCTCGGGCTGGCGGGTTTGCGGATAATGGGTTTTGACCCATTTGACCGCCTCGGCATACAAACCCAAACGCTCGTATTTTTCGGCAATCACGACACACAATTCGCCAGACTTCACGCTTTCGGGAATGTGTTTCAAACAAGCTTTCAGGCTGCCCGCATCGGTTACTTCGCTTAAGAGGCGGCGATATGCCCAATTTTGATACTGTTCGGCTTCGTAATCGTTGATGGCGCCGGCTTTGACCAGTTTTTCTGCTTTTGCCAAAACATCTGAAGCATCGCCATGATCAAAGGCATAACGTAATTGCAGACGGACCAAGCGGCTTAAGTTGCTATTGATTTTTGCTGCGGCTTCAAGGTTTTGTGCAGCAGTCGGATAATCGCGGCGGCTCAGTGCAGATTCAGCCAGCAAAAGATGACGGGAAAGCTGTTGTTTTTGTGGCAGCTGTTCGATTTCGTGCAGATAGCGGTCGCGTAATTCGAAGTTTTCCATTTGGTCGGCCGCGTGCGCACCCAACATCAAAGCCAGAGTACGGTTGTCGCCTGCTTCTTTATTATGCAAGACTTTGGCGGCTTCTTGTTCGGCTTTTTCAAAACGGCCTTCAAAATATGCCAAACCTGCGCTGTTCAAAGAGGCAGAAGCCTGACGGCCTTTGCGGGCGATGCCGAAGCGTTGCATACGTGCCGGAATGTTCAAGAGGCCGAACACAAATTTAATCAGGAAATACAAGACGAATACGCTCAATAGCAGGCCTAAAACAAAGGCATGCAGATTGATACGCAGCATGGTTTGTTCAACCACGACGTACACGTTGCCGGTATAAATGCCGGAAGCCAACGCTAAACCGACGGCGGCGGCAAACAGAATGACAATCCAAACGACGGTTTTCATGCTTGCTCTCCTTTAATTTTGGCAGCAGGCTTGGTTTGGTTTTGTGGTTTGGCAGCTTCGGCGGCCGGTTCTTTTTTGTTTTCAGACGGCAATGCAGGTGCTTCTAAAGACTGAGGGGCAGAAGCGGCAGCCGGTGCGGCAGTTGTGGCTTGCTCGGTAGTTGCAGCCGGAGCGGAAGCGGTTTTCTCGGCAGCTTGGGTTTGCGTAGCTTCTTCGGTCGTCATTTGTGTACGCGAACCTTCTTGATAAGCGCGAACGGCGCTCAAGCTGGCTTTCAGGCTGTCGTCTGAAATCATGCGGACATCAAGGGCTTTGAGTTCGGCCAACTCTTTCAGCCATGACTGCGTAGCAGGGGATTTGCTGTCGAAGTATTGTTTTACAGTTGCTTCAACGTTGTTTAAATCGCTTTGATACACTTCGCCATTGTGTTGCAACAGGGCAATGCGCGCATCCAAAAGGCGCAGGCGCAGGTTTTCACGGATGAAGTAGGTTTGTTCGGGCGAAATCAACATGGCATCGTTGCTGTCCAGATGACGGACTTCAACCAAGCCTTTGAGGGCATTGAGGGATTTCTCCCATGTGTTTTCCCACCAAGTTCCTGAATTGGCGGTTTCGACAGGCGCGGCACCCGGTTTCAATACGCCGTCCAAAACCAAAGGCAGGCCTGAAATACCGGTTTCCAGACGGTCGATACGCAAGGCAGTAGCGGAAATATCGACATAAGGACGGTTTTTCAGCGCGGCCAAATCATTGCTGATGGCTTGCTTGACAGGGATAAGTTCAGGCTGTTCAAAACGGCTTAAGCGGCTGTCAATGTGTTCCAATACGCTGACCGCGCCTTGAAGGTTGCCTGACAGCATCAATTGTTGCGAAGCAGTGTTCAGCATGGATTCGGCTTCGTCAACCAGCCAGTTGATACGGCCTTTGAGCAGCTCTTGATAAGCTTTCTGCGTTTGCAGGATTTGATCGCTATTGCTTTTTTGACCGTTGTTCAGGCGGTCTAACTCGGCTTGAATAGCGGTTTGGCGGTTGAGGTTGTCTTTTAGAAGGCTGGCGTTTTCAGACTCGCCCAACGCAGCTTTGTCGATTTTTTGGTTGAATTCGAGCTCTTGGTTTTTTAAAACATTTTGACCCTGTACAAACAGGAATCCGCTCGCGCCTAGGCCAAGCAGTGCCAAGACGATCGCACCTGCGGCCAAGGCTTTGCTGCCGGATTGTTTAATAATAACAGGGGCATTGTTTTGTGGGAGATTGTTGGACTCGGGCATGCTCGCCTCCACTCGCTGAGGTTGGGTAGGTTTGTTTTGTTCAGACGGCCTGGTGTTTTCAGAACGTTCAGGCGCCGGAGCTGCCGTATTGGCAACTTGTTGGGTATCTTTATTGTCTTCGACTGGGTTCACTACTTGGCTCCTTTGTGGCATGGATGAAAGTGCAGCGGATAAAGAAGTGACGGTTTCTACATGTTTAGCACCGACGATGCGAAGCGCATCGGCAATGCGCGGATGGTGGGTAAAGTATAGCAAGGATTCGAAGAATCGGGAAAATTGCGGCGGAATCTGATGGAAAAATTCGCGCGCAAGTTCGCCGGATGTAATATAGGCGGCGGCGATGTCTTCGGTTTTAAAGTGCTGCCAATCGATGGCGTGTGGCCGTCTGAAATAGATTTCGGCGATGTCGATTTGGAAACCCAGTTCGGTCAGTTTGTCTGCCAGAAAATCACGGCCGCCATGACCTCGAATGATTAGAACTCGGGTGTTGGGCGGCAGGTTTTTCCAAATAGGCATTCTCAAGACGGCTTCGCTGTCGTTGCCATCTTCGGGAGAGAATACGGGATAGGGGGAGAATTGTGCCAAAGTATGTTGGCTAGTTTGGCCGACGGTAATGTGTGCTTTGGGGCCGTCTGAAAAGTTCAGGTGCGGCGCTGCGGTTTCAATAGCGGTGGGGCTGACCCAAAACACGACATCGGCTTGCTTGAATTGTTCGGGGAGTTTTTTTAGTGCCGAACGATCCGCCTCTATTTCAATCGGACTCAATACCTGAGCCTGCCAACCGGCTGCATGGCAGGTTTGGATATCTTGTTGCGGACGGTTGGACGGACGGATGATGAGTAGAGTAGGCATAATGTGGGATAAATTATTAAGGTTTAGGCCGTCTGAAAGAAGGGTTTCAGACGGCCTGTTGCCGGAGATACGTTATTGATCGACGAATGCGCGCTCAATCAGGTAGTCGCCGCGGACACCGGTTTTCGGAGAAACGGTCAGGCCGAATTCGTCCAAGACGTTGCAGGTGTCTTTCAACATAGCAGGGCTGCCGCACAACATGGCGCGGTCGTCTTGCGGATTGATTTTAGGCAGGCCGATGTCTTCGAAGAGTTTGCCGCTGCGCATCAAATCGGTCAGACGGCCTTGGTGTACATAGTCTTCGCGTGAAACAATCGGATAGTAAATCAATTTTTCTTTAACCAAGTCGCCCAGGTATTCGTGTTCGGGTAATTCTTTGGTAAAACGGTCGTAGTATGCCAAGTCTTTTTTGTAGCGTACGCCGTGAACCAAGATGATTTTTTCGAATTGCTCGTAAATTTCAGGGTCTTTGGTAATGCTCAAGAAAGGGGCGATGCCGGTACCGGTGCTCAAGAGGTAGAGGTGTTTGCCCGGATTCAGGTCGCCGGCAACCAATGTACCGGTCGGTTTTTTACTGATGAGGACATCATCACCGACTTTAAGGTGTTGCAGGCGGCTGGTCAATGGGCCGTCTTGTACTTTAATACTGAAAAATTCCAGATGCTCTTCCCAGTTGGCGGAAGCCACGCTGTATGCGCGCATCAGCGGTTTGCCGTCTACCATCAGGCCGACCATGACGAATTGGCCGTTTTCAAAGCGCAAAGATTCGTCACGGGTACAGGTGAAAGTGAAGTAAGCGTCGGTCCAGTGGTGTACGGACAAGACTTTCTGGGTGTTGAATGCTGCCATTGATATTTCCTGTCGGATAAGGCCGTCTGAAAAGGATAGGTCGGGGCGGCCAAGGTTAATAAAAAGAATGGAATGTGCTGCTCAGCTATTTGCTTGCCGGTTTGGCTGATTTTTCGCTGAGGCTGTGCAGGTCAGAATAGCGTCCACCTGCGTTGATCAATTCATGATGAGTACCTTGTTCGACTACATTGCCTTCGTGCATGACAACAATATTGTCGGCTTTTTCGATGGTCGAAAGTCGGTGGGCAATCACCAATGTGGTACGGTTTTGCATCAGATTTTCCAATGCGGTTTGCACCAAACGTTCAGATTCATTATCCAATGCGCTGGTGGCTTCGTCCAAAATCAAAATCGGTGCATTTTTCAAAAGTGCACGCGCAATGGCGAGGCGTTGACGTTGGCCGCCGGACAGTTTTAAACCGTTTTCGCCGACTTCAGTGTGCAGGCCTTGTGGCATTTTTTGGATAAATTCCCAAGCATTCGCGGCTTTTGCAGCATTGATAATTTCTTCTTCACTGAATTTGTCAGCTTGAGCATAGGCAATGTTTTCAGCAATCGTACCATTAAACAGGACAACGTTTTGGCCGACGAAAGCCATGCGGCTGCGCAGGCTTTCGAGTGTATATTCATTGATGTTGACGCCGCCAATCAAAACCTTGCCTTCATCCGGATTAAGGAAGCGCGGCAACATATTAGCCAAGGTGGTTTTACCGCAGCCTGATGCGCCGACCAATGCGGTAACTTTTCCTTGCGGTACAAGCAGGTTGATGTGGTTCAAGCTGTTGCGTTCGGCTTCAGGATAGCGGTGTACAACATTGCAAAATTCGATATCGCCAGGGTTTGGGCTGAGAATCTGTTTGCCTTCGTTGCTTTCTTCAGGTTGATCCAAAAAGGTGAAGACACTTTCAGCTGCCGCCAAACCGCGTTGCAGGGATTGCATCACGCCGGTCATGCGTTTGATGGGGTCAAACATCATGATCATGCTAGACAAAAACGACATAAAATCGCCTGCACTAAATCCTGAAAGCCCTGCTTGGCGGGCTGCTGCGTAAATAATTGCAGCCAGAGCAACTGAAGCCATTAATTGCGTAATGCCGGTACCGGCAGAGCTGGCGGAAACCTGTTTGAGCAGGTTGCGGCGCACATCGTCGGCAATACGGTTGAAGCGGCGGTTTTCATAATCCTGACCGCCGTAGATTTTTACAACGCGTTCACCATTAATGCTTTCGCCCAAAACCTGCATCAGCTGGCCAAGATAAATTTGGTTGTTGGCAGACAATTTGCGCAAGCGTTTGCTGACCGTTTGGATACATACGGCGACGACCGGCAAAATAATAAAAGTAATCAGGGTCAAACGCCAGTTTAGATAAGTCAGTAAGCCCAACAGGCCGACCACGCTCACGCCGTCTTTGGCGATCACGGTAATGACGTTAAATCCTGCATCGGTAATTTGGTTGACGTCGCTTAAAATGCGCGACATCAGACGGCCGCCGGTATTGCTACTGAAATACGAAGTCGGCAGGTGCATCATTTTGTTGAACATTTCACCGCGCAAGCGCTGCACCAAGTGGCTGGACAGATAAGTCGTGCAATATTCATTAATGAAGTTGAACAGGCCGCGAACGAAAAACAGCGCCACAATTGCCAGCGGCAACCATGACATGCTTTTCATGTTTTTATCGACAAAACCTTCATTAATCAAAGGTTTGAGCAAGTAACCGAAAGCCGGCATCGTACCGGCGACAATCAGCATGGCCACTACGGAGACGATAAACATCTTCCAATAGCTTTTTAAATATCCAAGCAAACGCTTGTACAGCTCCCAGTTGGATGTGGCTTGTGTTGTCTGCATATCAATCCAGATTTAGAGCAAACATGCAATTCTAAACGAAAATATCTGTCATTACAATGTTTGCAATTGAAAGTCAAAAGGAGTTGGTATTGTTTTAACGCCTTGATTTTATAATAAGAACGACTGTGATGAGGTAGGATTGGCAATAATGTTATCCACTTCTCAAGTACCAGTCGCGGCCGTCTGAAAAAGTTTCAGACGGCCTTTTTAGTCGTCAAAGACAACCGGTTAAGCCAAAGCTTCCTTAATGATGTCTTTTACTGTCGTTGCGTTATTAGGGACAACACGGACACGTTGCGGCAGGTTTTCCAAGCCTTCCAATGCGGCAGGGCGGGGGATGGAAACTTCGCCGACGGCTTCATGGATGGTGGCTTCAAATTTGGCAGCCAATGCGGTTTCGAGGCAGACAATGGTTTCGCCGGTTTCGCGTACTTCACGCGCTACTTTGACACCATCGGCTGTATGCGGATCAATCAATTCACGGTCTTGTTTGTAAACCTGTTTGATGGTGGCAAGGCGGTTGGCATGGGTCGATTTGCCGGAAACAAAGCCATATTGTTGATGTACTTTGTTTAAGACAAATTCCAAATTGAAACCTTTGCCGGAGCCTACTTCAGCCCATAAGGTTTTGATTTCGTCTGCATCGCGGTCCATCAGGTCAAATACAAAACGCTCGAAGTTGGAGGCTTTGGAAATATCCATAGACGGGCTGGAAGTAACGTGGGTGTGTTCGCTGTTGCGCGGGCGGTATGCGCCGGTTTTGAAAAATTCGTCCAATACGTCGTTTTCATTGGTGGCGACAATCAAGCGGTGAATAGGCAGGCCCATTTGACGAGCGATATGTCCGGCACAGACATTGCCGAAGTTGCCGCTTGGCACGCAGAAGCTGACTTTTTCGTCATTGCTCGAAGTGGCATTGAAATAACCGGCGAAGTAGTACACGACTTGGGCGACGATACGGCCCCAGTTGATGGAGTTGACAGTGCCGATGTGGTATTTGGCTTTGAATTCGGCATCGTTTTGTACGGCTTTGACAATGTCTTGGCAGTCGTCAAACATGCCTTCAACGGCGATGTTGTGGATGTTGGCATCTTGCAGGCTGAACATTTGCGCGCGTTGGAATGCGCTCATTTTGCCTTCCGGAGACAGCATGAAGACATTGACGCTTTTTTTACCGCGCAGGGCATATTCGGCGGCAGAGCCGGTGTCGCCGCTGGTAGCGCCTAAAATATTGAGTTCTTTGCCTTCTTTGTTCAATACATATTCAAACGCATTGCCCAAGAATTGCATGGCCATGTCTTTGAATGCCAAAGTCGGGCCGTTGGAGAGGGCTTGAATTTTGATGCCGTCTGAAAGTGTACGCACCGGAGTAATGGCTTTGGTGCCGAATACTTCTTCGGTGTAGGTGCGGTTGATGATGTCGCGTAAATCATCAGCAGGGATGTCGGTGGCAAACAGGCTCATGACTTCAAACGCCAGCTCAGGATAGCTGAGTGTGCGCCATTGGTCTAAAGTAGCACGGTCGATTTGAGGGTATTGCTCAGGTAGCATCAAACCGCCGTCAGGAGCCAAACCCATCAATAAAACTTCGCTGAATTGCTTGCGTGCGGTTGCACCGCGGGTGCTGATGTATTTCATGATTTCTTCTCTATAAAAACAAAAATATTGCCGGTCAAAACAGGAAACCCGCCTGCGAACCATCCCGCAAGCCGCCCTATCCTGACCTTAATCCACTATAAACTTTCAGACAACCCCGATACACAGAGTTCGTCTGAAAAACATTATCTATACAAACGCTTGAAACAAGCATTGACGGTTTTCACCGTTACCGACGCAATCGCCCGATCGCGCGAAGAAGGATTCAAAACATCCATCAACTCTTGTGCGGACACCTGATTCGGCGCCTCCTCGCTCGCGCAGCCGCAGATTTTATCTTCCCACTCGCGCTGTTTTTCCGCGCTCATCGTCAGCGCAACCAAACGCCACTCATTGCGCTTGTTCAACTCCGAACGGCACTGGTGATCGACCGCCATTTTCACCACGCTGCCGCCGATACCCGTACCGCCGCCCAAACCGCCGAACGCCGAGTCAGAATCATAAGCGCAACCGCCCAACAACGCCGCCACAGAAGCAACGGCAACAATCTTTTTCATATTCATAGCCATCCCTTGCCGCAAGGTCGTCTGAAACGCCCCGCAAAGTCTTTAAACAAACGCGTATTATACCGTAAGCGGCGTGAGATGGGGGATTGGGGAAAGTCGGGGTATAATCCGTTTTTTTTTGGGAAAATAGAGGATTGATCAATGGCTAACTCAAACGAAAACACGCAAAACCCTAAAGAGAATCAAGAGAAAATGGCTGACGAAGGTATTCAAGAGCATTCAGAGCATACTGCTGAAAATAAACAGCCTGAATCAAAAGATGATGTACAGAATACAGATGAATCAACATGCTTATGTAAATTTTTTAAAAAGATTACGGAATGGATGTGCGCAAGCGAAAATAAAAACTCAAATAAGGCAGATGAAAATGCCGCAGAAAACAATGATGCTGCAAAACAAGAAGAAATGAAACAAGCTGATACAGTTGAGCAACCAAAAGAGCAAAGAAAACTGTCTGATTATTTGAAAATCATCAGCAAATTATTAGGTATTTTTTCAGTATATGGAATATTTATTGGTGGAATTACTATATATTCTTATCTTCTTAATATAGGTCAGTTAAGTATTTTCCCTGATGTAATAGCGAATGCAGCAAATTTATTAACAATATCTATTTCTTTTGGAATAATTTTCCTTATAATTTATGCATTACTTTACTTTATATTTTGTTTAGCAAATCCAGAAGGTATTAAAAATGATATTCCATCATATAAACTAGAAGGATGGTCTATTATAATTGTACTTTTTGCAATAATATATTTAATTTTAATATTCTTGAATATAATATCTTTTTCATTTTCGAACTTCGTAGTCTTCTGTTTTATTGCGTTTTTATTTAGTCTTATAGCTTATTTATCTAGTAAAGTATTAAAAAAAATTTTTTTATTGCATGTCTCCCTGTTAATGCATTTATCATTCTTATCCTTATGTTTTATAGCGAAAAAGCAAAAGTTTTATACCCTATACATTATGTTGAGTTTCGCTCAGATTCTTCATGGTATTTACTGCACAACAACTTCCAACAAAACAACGGCTCTCAAGAAGCCAACGGCATTGATAAAAATGACTTGCTTAAATTAAAACAAAAATTTAAATGTTCTGCGCTTTCGGAAACAGAAAAAAAAGAAAAAGACATTGACTGTTCCCCGCACTTTGAACAACGTAATAACGCCCTATTCGGCTACATGGCATGGAATTTGGGCGATACTAAAGTTTTCTGTCCGCCAACTGTTGACAATACCCTAACTGTTGATGACACCAAAGAAGAACAACAAAAAGAAAGAAATAGAAAAAAAGAACAATTACGTAAAGAATGTATCGTCATCAGCGGAAAAGCCTTGCAAATCATGCCGGAAAGTTATATCAGTACCGATACTGATGGCAATGACGACAGTAATCCTGACAATACCGGTCATGACAATCCAGCAATTGATATTAATACGGACGTTAGATTCAAAAATGACCTTAACGCCCAATCCAATGCCGGCTTGAATAATTTCAATGTCCAACCTATCCTGCCGATACAATCCAATGCAAAAAATATGTCAATCCAGATTCATTACGGCAGCTGTAATCATGATTCGCCAAGAAACAAGGATGGTCATCCTGATATAGGATACACGGACAAAAAAATCTGCCAGTAGGTTATGGCAAACCTATGCCGTCATTCCCGCGCAGGCGGGAATCCATCTTTGAGGATAAGCAAAGCCATAAAAATCAATTAACTGAAATTCACAAGTGGATTCCCGCCTGCGCGGGAATGACGGTTGTGATGTATCCTGTCTTTATTATTTCCTTTACCATCCGTCCGTTTTCAGACGACCTGCTATAATCCACGTCGTCTGAAAACCCTCTTTCACGGAAACCGCCATGTCCGACCTCTTTACCCGCCAACCTGATGCGCCGCTTGCCGAACGCCTGCGCCCGCATTCTTTAGACGATGTCATCGGGCAGCAGCACTTAATCGGCGAAGGTAAACCTTTGCGCGTGGCGGTGGAAGGCGGGAAGCCGCATTCTATGTTGCTGTGGGGGCCGCCGGGCGTGGGCAAGACGACGTTGGCGCGGATTTTGGCGCAGAGTTTCAATGCCCAGTTTCTGCCTGTTTCCGCCGTATTCTCCGGCGTGAAAGACATACGCGAGGCAATCGACAAGGCCGAAATTGCCTTGCAGCAAGGGCGCGCGACGATTTTGTTTGTTGACGAGGTACACCGCTTCAACAAAGCGCAGCAGGACGCATTTTTGCCTTATGTCGAAAGCGGCTTATTAACCTTTATCGGCGCCACCACGGAAAACCCGTCATTTGAAGTCAATCCGGCTTTACTTAGCAGGGCGCAGGTGTATGTCTTGCAATCCTTGTCTTCAGACGACCTGAAGAAGCTGATTACCAAAGTATTGGCTTTGCCTGAATACCGAGATTTCACGATTGAAGCCGATGCGCAGGAGCTGCTCGTCAATACCGCCGACGGCGATGCGCGCAGATTGTTGAATTTATTAGAACAACTTTTACGCGCCGCCGACACACGTCGTCTGAAAAAATTAACTGCCGAATTTCTCGCCGACAGTCTCGGGGCGCAAATCCGCCGTTTCGACAAAGGCGGCGAGAGTTTCTACAACCAAATCTCCGCCCTGCACAAATCCGTGCGTGGTTCGCATCCGAATGCCGCGCTGTATTGGTTCTGCCGTATGCTCGATGGCGGCACCGACCCGCGCTACCTCGCCCGCCGCATCGTGCGCATGGCGTGGGAGGACATCGGACTTGCCGACCCGCGCGCCTTAACGATTGCCAATGATGCCGCCGCTACCTATGAGCGTTTAGGTTCGCCAGAAGGGGAGCTTGCTTTGGCGCAAGCCGTGTTGTACCTTGCCGCCGCCGCCAAATCCAATGCAGGTTATAAGGCATACAACCAAATGCGCCGTTTCGTCAAAGAAAATGCCAGCGACGAAGTGCCCGTCCACCTGCGCAATGCGCCGACCAAGTTGATGAAAGAATTGGGCTACGGACGCGAATACCGCTATGCCCATGACGAGCCCAATGCCTACGCCGCTGGAGAAAGCTATATGCCCGACGGCTTGTACGAACCTGATTTCTATCAACCTGTCCCTCGCGGGCTGGAAATCAAAATTGGCGAAAAGCTGAAATGGTTGAAATCCTTGGATGAAGATGCGCTGGATGATTAAAACAATAAATGTGTCTCAAGTTTCAGACGGCCTTTGGCTATTTTGAGCCTAATAAATTGTTTAATATTGGCATTATATCTTCAGTTTCGCTATAATTTTGTTACCCTATTTTCTTGCCGAATAATCGAATACATAAAAATCGCGGCTGCTGAACCCGATTTCCGAAACAAAATTAGAAAGCAGATAATGGACAATTTAGATCAAAGTCGTAGCCGTGCATGGCGACGACATCAAGAGCAACGCCCCAGTCATCGTGTACATGGCAAAAATCCTTTGAAATATAAACCTGAAAAAAAGTGGGATTTGATATATCTCCGCAGCAATAAAATCAAACGTGCACAAAAATTGGGTTTTATTTATCCGTTCAGACAGCATGAATTTGATGCTGAATGGTTTGACTAACTCAAAAGATACATTTTCGATTCAATCGAGATGGTTTTTACAAGGCGGATATTTTCCGCCTTTTTTAATTTTTATGAATGCACTTTTTATTTGTAGTCGTAACCAATGGCGCAGTCCTACCGCTGAAACCGTATTTCGACGTTATCCAAATGTACAGGCACGTTCTGCAGGGACCAGCCCCAATGCGCGGCATACTGTTTCCATAGACGACATCGCATGGGCGGATAAGATTTTCGTGATGGAACAAAAACATAAGAGCCGTCTGCTGGCACAGTTTCCCCGTGCTTTGCAATATAAGGAAATGATTGTTTTAGATATTCCTGATGATTACAGATACATGGATGAAGAGTTGATAGAAATATTGAAGGTAAGTGTCGTGCCTTATCTGTATAAATAATGAGGTTTTCCGCAAGATTATCTGAAAAAATATGACTTACTTTTAAGTAAAATTTATTTCAATACCATCATTTGCTTCACGCATCACTGACAAATAAAACGCAAATCTAAGATCAAATTGAATTTTTCAGACGGCCTTTGCTGTTTGAATATTTTTAACCTATACCATACACACACACATTTTCATGAATATTTTTGAAGCCTTACTATTATTGTGCCTGCTGATTGTTATTAGCGCGTTTGTGTCCTGTTCCGAACTCGCGCTGGCTTCGGCACGCAAAATCAAATTGCAGGTCATGGCGAAAGACGGCGGCGATACGCGCGCGCTTGACGTAATCAATATGCAGCAGCAGCCAGGCAGTTTTATTACTGTCGTCCAAATCGGATTGAACGCCGTCGCCATTCTTGCCGGTATTGTCGGCGAGGCGGCAATACGTCCGTATTTTGGCAAGCTGTTGGAGAACGCAGGCAGTTGGGGCAGCACAGTTGCCTCTTTACTGACTTTCTCGCTGGTTACAGGCAGCTTTATTTTAATTGCCGACCTGATGCCCAAGCGTATGGCAATGACCCATCCCGAAGCGGTGGCGGTACGCATTGTGCGTCCGATGATGTTTCTGATTTTTATCTTAAAACCCCTTGTCTGGGTTTTTGACGGGTTGGCAAACGCAATATTCAAACTCTTCAAAATCTCAACCGTCCGTCAGGAGCAGCTGACCTCGGAAGATATTTATGCCGTTGTTGATGCTGGTGCACAGGCTGGTGTATTGAAAGAACAAGAGCACTATCTGATTGAAAACATTTTCGATATGCAGGAGCGTACGGTCACTTCCACCATGAGCACGCGCGAATACATCGCCTATTTCGATAAAAACGACGGCAGCGATACCGTGTTGGAAATGATGTCGGACAAACCGCACAACAAATTCCTCGTGTGTGACGGCGACTTGGAGCGCGTCATCGGCTATATCGAATCGCATACGCTGCTGACTTTATTTTTAAAAGAAAAAGACGTCCGCCTGACCGACAAGCGCGTGTTGCGTAAAGCCTTGTTCATTCCCGACACGCTGTCGCTTTACGATGTCTTGGAAACCTTCAAGACTTCCGGCGAAGACTTTGCCGTAGTGGTGAACGAATACGCGCTGGTGGTCGGCGTGGTAACGCTGAAAGATGTGATGAGCATTGTGATGGGCGAGCTGGTTAATACCGAAGAAGAGCCGCAAATCATCCGCCGTACCGAAGATACATGGTTGGTGGACGGTGCCACGCCGCTTACCGATGTCATGCGCGCACTGGATATTGAAGAGTTTCCCAATTCGGAAAACTACGAAACCATCGCCGGCTTTATGATGTATTCCCTGCGCAAAATCCCGAAGCGTACGGATTTTTTGGTTTATGCCGGTTATAAGTTTGAAATCATCGATACCGAAAACTTGAAAATCGACCAACTTTTGGTTTCCAAGCAAGGAAATATGGTGGGGAAGATATAACAAGTCGCTGGGAATACTTGAAAAGAAAATTAAAAAATGAATAAAAAGGAAAAATATTATGACGACAACTGAACCTCAAAAATACGCTCGCAGCCTACACGCGCCCATCAGCCTAGGCACGACTTCAGACGACCGCTTTATGCCGCGCGGCTTTCTTTCATATTTTGCCGAGCTGCCGAAGTTGGTTTTAACCGAAAAATTAGATGGGCAAAATAACTGCTTTGCCGCGCACGGCCTCTATGCCCGTAGTCATGCTGCGCCTACCCAGCACCCGTGGGATAAACCTTTGCTGCAACGATGGCAGCAAATCAAAGATGATTTAGGCGATCTGGAACTTTTTGGCGAGAATATGTATGGCATTCATTCGATTGCCTATTCGCAACTGGAAAGCTATTTTTACCTGTTTGCAGTCCGCCGTGGCGGACATTGGCTTTCATGGGAAGAGGTTAAATTTTATGCGCAGCTGTTTGATTTCCCGACTGTGCCAGAAATCCCCATTATCCAGCCGCTTGCAGATTTCACTCAAAAATACGCCAATGAAGATCTTGCTTTAGCGCAATGGCTTGCCGCCAATTTGGGAGAGCCGTGGACGGACAGCGTACAAACTGCAGGCAAGCTTGGCGGCTATGATCCGAACACAGGAGCAGCGTGCAGTGAAGGTTTCGTTATCCGGAACGCCGCTGATTTTGCCACCAACAACGGCAACCTGCCTGTTCAATCCAATGAATTCGACAATCTTTTCAAATTGGTACGAGCCAAACATGTTAAAACCGACGTTCATTGGACGAAAACTTGGAAGCCTGCTCGTCTTATCGATTACGACAAATACCATTGGCAAAGCTGGCAGTTTCAGACGGCCTGAAGTCCAATGATCCAATAATAAGAAAGACAATTATGTGGACATTTCCATATTACATACCCGGCCAACTTCCTGATTGGCAAGCCTTAGAACGTCGTTTCAGTTGGTTTGCCGATATGAAGGACGTTCCGCAAGACCCTGAGTGGCATGCCGAAGGCGACGTATTTACGCATACCAAAATGGTGTGCGAAGCCCTTTTACAACTGCCCGAGTTTCAAGCGCTTGATGAACAGGAGCAGCATATTCTGTTTGCTGCCGCCATGCTGCATGATGTGGAAAAACGCAGTACGACCAAGCGTGAAATTGAAAACGGCAAAGAGCGGATTGTCTCGCCGCATCACGCAAAAAAAGGCGAGCATACCGCCCGTACTTTGCTGTATACCGAACTTGCCGCTTCGTTTGCCGTAAGAGAAGTAATCGCCAAACTCGTGCGCTTGCACGGATTGCCCTTATGGGCGATTAACAAGCCTAATCCTGAGCGAGCCGTCATAGCTGCCAGTTTGCAGGTCAACACTGCACATCTTGCCATGCTTGCTAAAGCTGATGTACTGGGTCGTGTATGTTGCGACCAACAGGATATTTTGCTGCGCATTGATTTGTTTCGTGAACTCTGTGAAGAAAATGTTTGTTGGGGTAAGGCTCGTACTTTTGCCAGCGACTACGGACGCTATCTCTATCTTAACGGCCGTAGTGAAATGCCGGATTATCAGCCATTTGATGATCGAACCTTTGATGTGTATGCCATGTGTGCCATAGCAGGTAGCGGTAAAGACAGTTACATCAGGCAACATCTTGCCCATCTGCCCATGCTATCGCTGGATGAGATTCGCCGTGAACGCAAACTCAATCCTGCAGATTCCAAACATACCGCCGAAGCAGTGCGTTTGGGTAAAGAGCAGGCAAAAGAATACCTGCGAGCCCGTACGTCATTTGTCTTTAATGCGACCAATCTTAACCGCGACCTGCGCAGCAAATGGCTGCCGATGTTTGCCGATTACGGCGCACGCGTGCATCTCATTTATTTGGAAGTTCCTTACACGCAATTACTATCGCAAAACCGTAACCGCGAACATTCTGTGCCGAATGATGTGTTACACCGCATGATAGAAAAGCTGGAAATCCCTGATTACAGTGAAGCGCATATAGTGAATTTTGTGGTTTCTTCTTAAGAAAGTAAGAATCTTGTAATTAGGCCGTCTGAAACAATCCAATGTTTCAGACGGCCTTTGTATGGAATCAGAAATTGCTAGAGCTAAGACAAAGGTCTTTATTCGCAGCTCAAGTTTTTTGTTTTTTCAGCGAATGTATCCATGGCAATTTGGCACATGCGTTCACGTTGGCCTACATCGGCGGCAGGTAGGATTTGGCGCAGGTATTTTGTGTTGTCGCGTTGGAACGATGCTTTATCTCCTGCTTTTTGGTAACACGCATCTGCGCGGGTAAAGTATTGCTGACAGATTTTCGGTAACTCTTCAAAGGACAAGGGTTTGCTTTTATGCATGCCGTGTGCGGAGACGGAGAGGGAGGAAAGGGCACACAGCGCGATGATTAAGGTTTTTGAAATGGTTTTCATGGTAAGCCTGTTTATTGAAGTTGTTTAAATCAATTGTTCGCCCCAATGCAGCTTTTGGCGCAGGGTTTTGAAGTATTGGTAATCGGTGGGATGGAGGACACGCAAGGGGTTGTGATAGCGGCGGATGATGATGCGGTCGAAGTTTTGCACGTCGATATGGGATTGTCCGTCAAAGTGTGCGCGTGCGTCGCCGCTTTTGGTAATGAGGATTTCGATCACGCTGGTGTCGGAGATGGCAATCGGGCGGTTGGTCATGGATTGCGGGCAGATAGGCACAAGCGTGAAGGCGTGCAGGCCGGCTTGCATGATGGGGCCGCCGGCGGCAAGCGCGTAGGCAGTCGAACCTGTCGGCGTGGAAATAATCAGACCGTCCGAACGTTGGGTATAGACAAATTCTTGATTGATAAATACTTCAAATTCAATCATTTGACCTGCGCCACCACGAGACAGTACGGTGTCGTTGAGGGCGAGGGCGCGTTCGATGGTTTCGCCGTCACGAATGATGCTGGCTTCAATGAGGATGCGCTCTTCAGGCAGATATTTGCCTTCCAGTACGGGGCGGATGCCCTCAACCATGGTGTCGCGTGAGATTTGGGTAAGAAAGCCCAAGTGGCCTTGATTGATGCCGATGATGGGGACGGCGCGCGGGGCGACTTCGCGGGCGGCGGAGAGGAAGGTGCCGTCGCCGCCGAGTACAACAACGAGGTCGCAGTATTTGCCCAGCTGGGCTTTGTTTACGGTTTCGCAGTATGCGGAATCTTGGATATAGACGCAGTGTTCTTCTACGCTCAATTCATCTAGATAGATGGTAAAGCCGTTTTCGCGCAGAAAAGAAACCAATGTGTGGACGGTATCTTGAATTTCGGGCGTATTGGGACGTGTAACGATACCGATGTTTTTAAATGGGCTTTTCATGATAGTAGGCCGTCTGAAATTAAGTGTCTAATCTATCCAGATATCGCGCTCGAGGCGGTCGAGGCGTTCGTTTAGGCGGGCAACGTCGTCACGCAGTTTGTCCACTTCTTCCAACCATGCGGCAAGCGTGGCTTGGTCGATAACAGGGGATTCGGGTTCGCGTGAAAAGTCGCTGATTTGCTCGGCAATGCTTTTGCCGATTTTTTTCATGGTGCGGCCGATGTCGCCGGCGCGCGAACTGATGCTTTCTGCGGCCACATGGCCGAATACACGCGCCAAATCTTCGCTCGGATAATAGCGCAGTCCACCCAAAATAGGAAGGACGGACATACCCAATACCAAGTCGCCTTCGAGGCTGATGTCGCCCACGCCGGGCTGACCGCCTTGGAGGATTTTTTGGATGGCGCTGTTGTGGAATGTGATGTTGGTGTCGGCGGTTTCGTGTGCGGTTTCAAGAAGACCTTGTTCGCTGATGCGTCCGGTCAGTCTGAAACCGGTTAGGCTGATGCAGATGATACTGCCTGCAAATTCAGACAGCTCGCGCTGTTGCTCTGGATTTTGCTGTATCAGGTGGTTGATAAGGGGAAATAGGGCGGACATGGTTTACTCTAAATGCCGTCTGAAACGGATTAATGGGTTGAGTCGCAATTTTACAGGCTTAGCCCGTCTGCGCAAACGGTATTTACAATTTTGCCGTTGCTTTTGTCATCAACGATGAAATCAGGAGCCGGCAGCCCGAGTTTGGCCGCTTCGGCAGTATAAAATTCAGCCCGGCTTGGGTGACGGGGTTCGACAATATTGCGGATACGCTTGCCGTCAGCTTGGCAGGCCGTCTGAAAAAGGACTTGGACGGCCAAGTCTTTATGAAGAATATTGACGGGTTGATTGCCGCCTTGAATGCGTGTTTTTTGAACCAGCTTGGTAACGGGATGACGGTCGGCAGAATAAAGTCCGCCCAGTCGCAGTATGTCGATATGGGGGACGGCGCTTTCAAATAAGGCTTGCTCGATTGCGAGGATTTGACGGGCGGATTCGGCTTGCGGATCGGGCGGCGTGGTTTCATCGCATATGCGTGCTTGGTCGCCATACACGCTGGTGCTGCTGGTAAAGATGATGTGTTGTACCTTAGATTGCTCGGCAAGTTGAATCCATTTTTTCAGGGTATCGGCGTAATGGTTTAATGACGAAGGCGGAAGCAGGCAGAACCATGCCGGCTTGTTGATATGGTTTTGCCATAAAGTCGAACTGTGAAAAATATCGTTTTGGTTTAAATCGATGATGTCGAGTTCAATCGGCAGATTGATGTCGTCGGAGGTCAGGTTGCGTTTGATGGCGGCTACCTGACTGCCTTGTTCATAACATTTTTGCGCTAGCGGTAGGCCGAGATAGCCTAAGCCGAGAATGGAAATATCGGGAAGGTGCATAAATAAAGCATCCGAAAATTAACAGGCCGTCTGAAAATAGCTTTAACTTGGTTAAAGCCACGTTTTCAGACGGCCTTTGTATGGAAAAATCAATGGTTGCTGCCGATTTTTTGGTCGAATTTGGCACGGTGTTCCGGCAGGAGGTAAGGGCGCAACAGGCTGAGTGTGCGGCTGATGCCCCGTACTTTGGAATCTTCGGTCAACTTGGCGCGGCCGCGCAGGGAGCTGTCGAAGTCGAACCAGTATTTCGTCACCATCCACATATTGACGGCAAGGTCGTTCATGGCGGTTTGGTCTGCGCTGATGATGTTCAAGCCGTTGAGCTGGGTCAGCAGGTTGACCAACAGCGGGGAAACTTTGGCTTGGGTAAAGGTATTGTGTTCGCCCAATAATTCGGCACTGCGGGCAAGCAGGGTGTTCACATCGCTGAAAAGGAAACGGTATTCCCACATCACATCATAAATACCGGCCATGTAGTTGATGGAGTCTTCAACATTAGACGGCAATACGGCTTCGTTAAGGTAGGCAAGCAGGGCATCGCTGTAACGTTTAAACAATTGGACGATGATTTCGTCTTTGTTGCGGAAATGGTAGTAGAGGTTGCCTGGGCTGATGCCCAAGTGGGCGGCAATATGGTTAGTGCTGATATTGCGCTCGCCTTCTTCGTTGAACAAGGCGAGGCTGGCATTGATGATTCGTGTGTAAGTGTTGACTTTAGCAATGCGCGGCATGGGATACACTCCTTTGTTTTATAGGCTGTATGAAGTCGGCAGCCAGTTGGGTTCTGCGTGTAATTCTACCTGAAATTGAGTAAATACTGTATTACAAACATATTGTGCCAGCTGATGGACATCTTGCGCGGATGCATTGTTTTTATTCACCAAAACCAAAGCCTGTCTGTCATGCACTGCCGCATCGCCGATCTGATGGCCTTTCAGACGGCATTGGTCAATCAGCCAGCCGGCCGCGAGTTTGACCGAACCGTCAGGCTGCGGATAGCGTGGCATATTGGGGTATTGCTGTAACAAATCGGCAGCTTTTTCAGCGCTGACAACAGGGTTTTTAAAGAAACTTCCGACATTACCAAGTACGTTAGGATTAGGCAGTTTACTGTTGCGGATTGAACACACTGCGTCGGAAACATCTTTGGCTGTTGCTTCTCGGCCTTGGCTCAGTTCGGCAACCGCTGCCGCCAAATCGCCATAGCCCAAGTTCGGCACAAAATGCTCTTTCAACGCAAATACAACCGAAACAATCACATAACGGCCTTTGCCTTCCTGTTTGAACAGGCTTTCACGATAGGCAAAGTCACAGTCGGCATTGGAAAGCTCGACAAAGGTTTCCGTATCCAAATCAAAGCAGCGTACGCTATGGATAACATCTTTGACTTCAACGCCGTATGCACCGATGTTTTGTACCGGAGACGCGCCGACCGTGCCCGGAATCAGGCTGAGGTTTTCCAGCCCGCTTAAACCCAGTTCAACCGTATGCAAAACAAAATCATGCCAAATTTCCCCAGCCTGAGCTTCGATATAAACCAGGCCATCTGAACACTCAATTTCGCGTATTCCCTTGTTTTCCATATGCACAACCAGACCGGCGTAGTCCTCCATCAAAAGGATATTGCTGCCGCCGCCGAGCCATAAAACAGTATCTCGGTCGAACTCGGGCAGTCGGACGATGTCGCGCAACTCGTCGGAATGTTTTAGTGCAACAAATGCTTGGGCTTGGGTTTTCAGGCCGAAAGTGTTGTAAGGGGTAAGGTCGGTTTGGTATTGGATGGGTTGCATGGGTTTAACTTTAAAATAGGAATTCGTTGATTAAATGGCGCAATCATTGGAGAAAGACTGCTTGTATTTTTCAGACGGCCTTATGTGATTTGACCATCTCTTTACTGCAAAGCTCCAAGCACCATACCAATGCAATGGCGGCAATCGTCAGCGAAACGGTCAGCGCGGTCCAGAAGCCGTAAATACCCATATTGGCATGATAGGCAAGCAGGTAGCCGGGCAACAGGCCGCAGCCCCAGAAAGCCACGGCATGGATGAACATCGGCATTTTGGTCACTTTATAGCCACGCAGCGCATATGAAGCGATACATTGGGTGGCGTCTGCCAGTTGGAATAGGGAAGCGAAAAATAAAACGGTCGCGGCAATGCCTAATACGGCCGCATCGTTGGTGTACATACCGGCCAACTGAAAGCGAAAGATGACCAAGAGCAGTGCGGTACAGGTGGCAAGTACCCAGCCCAACACCAGCGACACGCCTGAAATATAACGCGCCCGCAAAAAATCGCGCCGTCCGAGTGAAAAGCCAACGCGTACCGTGCTTGCAGAGCCGACGCTTTGCGGAACCATATACAAGATGCCCGACAGGCTGATGACGACTTGTTGGGCGGCAACATAATCCTCGCCGAATGGTGCCACCAAAAAGACGATAAACGAAAACGCGCTGGCTTCTAAAAAATAAGACAAGCCGATGGGGGCGCCGATTTTCCAAATCTGTTTGAAAGCCGCCAAATCAGGTTTGCCGATTTTTGCCGTCAAACCAAACGGACGGAAGAATTTTTCTTTGGCAATATAAAGCCACAAAGCCAATGCGCTGAACCAAAATACCGCTGCCGTTGCTACGCCGCAACCTGCACCGCCCAAAGCAGGCATACCGAATTTGCCATAAACAAACACATAGTTGAGCGGCACATTCAACACAAATGCCGCAAAGCTGACCAACATAATCACGCGCGGACGGTTCAAGCTGGAGGCATAAGCGTGCAGGGCGCGGTGTATCATAGCGGCCGGCATTGCCAAGCTGGTAAAGAACATATATTGCGCCATCGTGTCTTCGACATAATCGTTCAATGTCAGCCAATGACGGAAAGGCATAATCATTGCCCACATCAACAGCATGCCGAATACGCCCAAACACAAGCCAAACCAAATGCCCTGCATTCCTGTTTTGCCGACTTCTTCGGTTTTACCTGCGCCGTACAGCTGGGCAATCATCGGGTTCAACGCCGCCATCACGCCCATAAAGGTAATGTAAATCGTTGAGAATGCGCTGCTGCCCAAAGCCACCGCGGCCAAATCTTCCTTACCTGCGCCACCGGCCATCACCGTATCGACAAAACCAATACCCACTTGCGCCACTTGGGCCAACAGCATAGGCAGGGCGAGGGCGGTAAGCAGGCGGGTTTCTTTTAAGAAAACAGGAAAGGCAAAGCGGTTGAGGTTCAGTAGCATAAGTGTGTGTGGATTGAGGATAAAGGCCGTCTGAAACAGAAACGTAAAATTATAAAGGGTAATGCTGATAAGCAGGCAATATGTTGTTTAATCGCTAAATTTTTCAGACGGCCTTAAATGTCGGATGTCTTTTTACTGCTTCCAACCAGCTGTCCGGCGTTTGAAACTGCATCAGGCCGTCTGAAAGCGATACTGCGGCTTGGGTAGTCGAAGCGCGAGTTAGTTTTTCGTTGGTTTCGGCATCGTAAATGGTGTAATCGATACGCAGGCAGCTTTCGATCTCGACGATGTCCATATCAACGCGGATTTTTTGGCCGAAACGGGCAGGGCGGATGTATTTGAGGTTCATCTGCACAATCGGCCAGCTGTACCCCTGCCGTCCCATTTCGTTGTAGTCGTAACCGATGGAAGACAAAAAAGCGCAACGTGCGGTTTCAAGGTATTTGACATAGTTGCCATGCCACACGATGTGCATGGCATCTACGTCAAAAAAAGGAACTTCGGTTTCAAAGCTGTGGTGGCAGTAGATGTGTTTTTTCATGGTTTAAAAGAGTGAGTGTGATGGTTTTAGACGGCGTCTTCGCCCCAAAAATCATAAAAATTGAACCATTGTAGCGGATTTTGCGCACATTCTTGCGCCAAAATGTCGGCAAAACCCTGCATCGCGTCTTTGACGGCAGCCTCACGGTTGCCGCGTTTCCAGTTGGAAGTATCGGTAAAGCGACGCAGTTTCAAATGATAGCGGCCGTTTTGTTTGACGCAAAACAGCGTGTTTACCTGCGTTTTTAGAAGCGAAGCCAACAGCCATGCACCTTGCGGCATAGGGGCGGTATGGCCTAAGAAATTAATGTCGGCGGTTTTCTCGCCGCGTACAGGCACGCGGTCGGCCGCGATGGCAATCCATTCGCCGTCTTCGATACGGTGGTTTAATTCCATCATCAGGGTGGTGTCCAAATCTGTCACCTGAATCAGACGGATATGATCTGCGCCGGCTTTTTGCAATGCCTCGTTAAATGCCTGAGCGTGTTTGCTGTGCACCAATACATTGAGTCTGAAATTTTTATGGTGCGACACCAGCGCACGGCAAACTTCGGTATTGCCCAAGTGTGAGCAGGCAAAAATCTGGCCGCGTTCGTTGCGCTTGACTTGTGAATAGATGTCGTCCGGATCTTCAATTACCAAATCTTCATAACGGATTTTGCGTTGCCACACGGCAAAACGGTCGCAAACTGCTTCGCCAAATGCGACGAATTGTTTGAATACGCTGTGTTTCGGCAGGACGATATGGGGAAAGGTCGTCTGAAGACGGGTTTGATAGCGTAAGACATGACGGCGCGGTTTGGGCGCGGTTGCATAAAAATACAGCACCACAAACCAAATGCACGGCCTCATGAAAAAAGCCGGCAGATAGCGCACCATCAGTGTGGTCAGAGCGAGAAACAAGCGGCTGCCGCGTTCGGGCTGCGCTGCCCAATGGGTTTGTTTATTGTCGGTCATGGTTTCAGACGGCCTTTCCAAAAACTTTACCCAATCGGTGTTTCAACATACCGAAAAATAGCCGTGTGTGCATTTTGCTGATGCGGACATTGTCAGCAAAGGCATCGAAGTGGGACACGCCGTCGGCGGCGTATTGGACGGGCGTTTTAATCCAAACCGGTTTGACGTCGCGCCAGTAGAGGCGGATAAGGATTTCCGTATCGAAGTCCATGCGGTCACCTACGGTTTCTTCACGGACGACGGACAGTGCGGGTGCAAGCGGATAGAGGCGGAAGCCGCACATGCCGTCTTTTATGTCGCATGACCAAGTGTGCAGCATATTCCAAAAGTCGGTAATTTTGCGTCCGTAAAGCCGTGCTTTGGGCGCATCATCGCCGTATTGCGGCCAGCCACAAACAACGGCTTCGGGATTTTGTTCTGCTGCAGCGAGGAGTTTGGGTGTGTCGCTCAAGCAGTGTTGACCGTCTGCATCGACCTGCAAGACGTGGGTATAGCCATGTTCTTGAGCGTATTCCAAGCCGGTTTTGACCGCTGCGCCTTTACCGCCGTTGATGGGACGGTAAAGGACATCAATGCCTTCTGAAACCAAAGCCTGCAATACAGGTTTGCATTCTTCGCGTGAACCGTCGTCCACAATTAAAACGTTTAAACCAAAGCCGCGCATGGTTTGGGCAACGTGGCTGATGGTGGTCGGGTGGTTGTAATGTGGAATGAGGGCCAGGGTATTCATAAATATTTTTTAGACGACGTTAACACAATGCAGAGTATAGCAAATAAACATGCCATGGCGTTTGAAAAGGCCGTCTGAAACGGCGATGACAAAATCGTTTGATTTCGTTTTTCACTGTTTCAGACGGCCTTTGGTATGCCATTAATTCAGCATTGTACATGACCGACATCGAGGCAAAAATCATGGAACTCGTTGAGCGTGCTGCGGTGGCCGATGCTGATGATGATGCTGTCGGGCAGTTTTTGTTTCAGTGCGCGGTAGAGCAGGGCCTCGGTCGGTTCGTCCAAAGCGGCGGTGGCTTCGTCGAGCAGGATGACTTTGGGCTGCGAGAGCAGGGCGCGGACGAAGGCGACGCGTTGTAGTTCACCCGGGGAGAGTTTGTGTTGCCAGTCATCAGATTTGTCTAATTTATCAACCAGATAACCTAATCGGCAGGTGTTCATGGCTTCGATCAGTTCCGGATGTTGTTTGTCGATGTCGGGGTAACAAATCGCATCGCGCAGGCTGCCTTGTGCCGTGTATGGGCGTTGCGGCAGGAAGAGGATGTCTTGATGCGGCGGATGGCTGACTTTACCGCTGCTGCCGAAAGGCCAAAGTCCTGCCAGCGTGCGTAGCAACGAAGTTTTGCCGCAACCGCTCGGGCCGCGTATCAGCAGGGAATTGCCGCTTTTGAGGTTAATATTGATACCGTCTAATAAAACTTCGCCGTTGTGACGGTATAGGGCAACGTTTTCTAAGATCAGGCCGTCTGAAACTTCGGTAAGGTCGGGTTGTCGTGCGGTGTGTTTTTCTTCCGTACTTAGCAAAAAGCCGTATAGACGCTCCAATCGGGCGCGGTAGGCGGTGAATTTGTTGTAGAACATCCGGAAGAAAGACAGCGCATTTTGCAGTCGTGCGAAAGCTTGGACGGTCTGCTGGATGTCGCCGATTTTGATTTGTCCGGCAAACAGGCGCGGAGCTTGCAAAATAATCGGGAAGAGTTTGATGCCGTTGGTGAACATATCGTTAAAGCCGCTCAGGCAGACGCTTTGTCGCGCAATGCGCCAACGGTTGCGGATAATGGCTTTAAAACGGTCGGAAAGCTGGTCGTGTTCGTGTTTTTCACCGCTGTAAAACGCCACGCTTTCGGCGTGGTCGCGTATGCGGATAAGAGAGTAACGGTAGTCGCCGTTGAGCTTTTCGTTCTCATAGTTGTAACGAATCAACGGGTTGCCTATCCACATGGCGATAAAGGTTGCCAAAATCACAAATATATAGACAAACCAAACGATGCCGTGCGGAATGTCGAAGCCGAACACGGTCAGGATGCCTGCCAAGCCCCACAAGACAACGGCAAATTCCAGCGAGGTAACGACTGAATTGACCATGCCGCGCACAAATTCTATGGTCGAAGCAATGAAATCCTGCGCGTCCTGTTGGATACGCTGGTCGATGTTGTCCGGCGCATGGCGGCGCATTTGCAGGCGGTAGTAGTTTTTGTCGCCAAGCCAGCGTGAAGTCAAAACTTCATTGAGCCGCTCCGACCATTTAATCGCCAAGCCTTGATCGAGAAAGTCGTTGACGACGTTGTTGAACGCCCGCACCAACACCACGCCTGCGTTCATCGCTGCAAACATCCAAAACGCAGAGGCGTTCAAATCCTGCATCGAGTCGTAAAGCCCTTTGGACATAAAGGTACTCAACACATTCAGCCGCACTTCGGTTAACAGCAGCGTAATCATCACCGTAATCAGCAGCAATACTTTAACTGCACTTTTCGGCGTCAGACACAGCCGCAGGATATAGCTAAACTCGCGCCCGAAGCGTGTATTGCGTGCAAAAAACAGAATGACCGCCGAGGCTGCGGCGACCATCAATAAGGTCTGCAATAGCCAAGACGGCGTGGAATAAAGCTCGATTTGCCATTTTTGCATGGGGTGTTCTCTGAAAGGAAGTAAAGGCCGTCTGAAAGGACGGCAAATTTATTTGACTATGGTAACTGTAATAATAGTTTTCTGAACTGTTGTATTTTTTGTGTTTACAAACGGTTCTTATTTGTTTTTGTGGAAAGCGGAAATCTTATCAAATATAATCGCAAAACCAAATTACTTTGTAATTTTTTACTCGATATAAGAATTATTAATATTTCAAACCAGAAGGTATTTTATGAACAGCAAATTAGCCCTGATGCCGCTTGTGGTTGCAAGTGCATTCGCCTACGCCGCCGATGAAGCCACTTCTGCTCCCGAAGCATATGCAGAAGTGCAGGAAGTCAAAGTCCACGCCGACGCCAAACGCGTGAAGGCCGCACGCTCTTATTCTATTGCCAGTGACGGAGATATGCGCGACCGTGTGAATTTGGGTGTGTTAGGTAAAGCCAACGCCTTTACCGCTCCGATTACTGTGGTCAATTACGACGAAAAAGCCCTCAACAACACCGAAGCGCGTACTTTGGTGGATGCCGTAGCGAAAAAAGACGCTTCGACTTGGCAGTTTGGCGGCGAAAGCAATACTTTGACCGGTCTGTACTTCCGCGGTTACCAACTTGATGCGCGCCAATTCAGCGTCAACGGCTTGGCCGGTATGTACGGTACGCAAGGCACGGCCAGCGTGCAAGTCGGCTCCGCGCAACTGATTAAAGGCGCGTCCACCGCCGTAAACGGTATGGATCCTGAAGGTGCGGTATCTGGTTCCGTCAATATCGAAACCAAAAAAGCCGCTGATGAAGGCAACCGCAAAATCGGTTTGGGCTGGTTCAGCAACAACCGCGCCCAAGGTACGTTCGACTTGGGTCAACGCTTCGGCGAAAACAAAGAATTCGGTGTGCGCGCCAACGGCAAACTGCGCCACGGCGATACCCCGCGCCACGGCTACAGCGAAGACAACAAAGAATTTGCATTGAATGCCGATTATCGCGGCGAAAAACTGCGCGTGGCGTTCGATTCCATCTACGCGAAACGCAAAACCAACGGTGGCCGCGCGCGTATGCAGGACATTCAAAACCTGCAAGGCCGTCTGTTTGATGCACCTGACGGTAAAACCAACCTGCTGCCTTCTTGGAACTGGCAAAACACCGTCGGCCAAACCAATATGCTGACGTTTGAATGGGACGCGTTTGACAATGCACAGATTACAGGCGGTATCGGCTACAACAAAGCGCGTTATTACGGTACGCTGATTTCTCCTACTGTATGTTTGAATGCCACCAGTACTTGTACCGATGCGCAAAACACAAACGCCAGCGGCAAAGTAACGGCCCGCAACTATGACTACAACACCGGTACGGCCCGTTTGACCGACCAATACTTCCGCACATTAAGTATGAACCTGTCTGCGCGAGGCGAATTTGAAACCGGCCCTGTAACGCACAACTGGAGTACGGCTTTTGACCGCGTTATCCGTCAACGTGCCACTACGCGCGGTTTGTCAGCAGGCAGCAGCAGCGCGAAAATTTCTGCAAGCGGCGATATTGCAGCGCAACTTGATTCTTTCCAACCGGACTATGCAACCGATTGGGAAAGCTCTGCCAATCTTGATGCCAATATCAAAGTCAACAGCTTAGCCTTGTCTGATACACTGGGCTTTGCCGACAACAAATACCGCCTGACCTTGGGCGGCCGCTATCAATATGTCGAATACACCGACAAGACACCGGCTCAAAAGGGTAAACCGGTTCAAAGCGGCGATGCCAAACGCTTCAGCCCGATGCTGATGGCCGCATGGGTGCCGCAACCTGATTTGGTCGTTTACGGCAACTACATGGAAGATTTGGAGCGTGCCGACATCAAAACCGATGATTCAGGCGAAACTACGATGTCCAAACCACGTGTCAGCCGTCAGTTTGAAGTCGGCGTGCGCAAAAACTGGGGTAATTTCGTGACCACGTTGAACGCGTTCCAAATCAAGCGTCCGGGCTACTGGCGCGGTCAGACCAATACCGACGGCAGCTTGACCTACGGCAACAATTCCGATTTTGCCCGCTATAAAGCGCAAGGCGGCGCGGCCGGCGACGAGCAAGGCATGGAACGTAATCGCGGTATTGAGTTCAATACCTATGCCAACTTGTTGAACAATACCTTGCGCCCAAGTTTTGGCTTGATGTATCTGCAATCAACCGTGAAGGATTATCCAAATTCGCGCGATATGCTGGTAAACGGCGTGCAAGTCGCCAATCCGCGCGTGATCGCCAAAGCGGGCGTGGAATGGGATACCCCGTTTGCCAAAGGCTTGACCCTGAACGGCAACGTTTCGTATTTCGGCAAGTCTTACCAAGACACGCAAAAACAATACGCCTTCCCGTCCTATACCTTGGTTGACGTAGGTGCGCGCTACAAAACCAAGCTCGGCAAAAACACCCTGACCGTCAGCAGCTCGGTAGAAAACCTGTTCAACAAAAACTACTGGCAGGTACAGCGCGGCAAATTCGACCGCAGCTTCGCCGTCGTCGGTATGCCGCGCACTTATTGGCTGAAAGCGGAGTTGGATTTCTAATCTGATTTCGGTTTGACCGTAATAGCAGGCCGTCTGAAAGGGAATGATAAAAAGCAAGAATTTGGTTTTTATCCCTTTTCAGACGGCCTGATTTGATTGCCTTATGTTTTTTGCTTGAAAAATCTTACATGTTTTTTATGGATTTCACGCGAAACAAGGTTAATATTCCATTTTCACACTACATCATTCGAGAAGACATATGAAAAAATCCATCAAACTGACCCTGTGCACCCTCGCACTCTCACTTTCCGTGCAGGCGCAAGCGGTTACCCATGCCGTGATTGAAACCAATATGGGCAACATCCAATTGGAGCTGGATGAAGTCAAAGCGCCGAAAACCGTGGCAAACTTTGTCAATTACGCCAAAAAAGGTTTTTACGACAACACGATTTTCCACCGCGTTATCGACAATTTTATGATTCAAGGCGGCGGATTTACCGAGAAAATGGTTCAAAAATCCACCGATAAAGCCATCACCAACGAAGCATACAACGGCTTGAAAAATAACGTCGGCACCATCGCCATGGCGCGCACCGGCGATCCGAATTCAGCAACCAGCCAGTTCTTTATCAATACGGCCGACAACGACTTTTTGAATTTCAAAAGCAAAACCCCTCAAGGCTACGGCTATGCCGTTTTCGGTAAAGTCACTTCCGGCATGGACGTGGTCCGTAAAATCAGCAAAGTGAAAACAGCGACACGCGGCTATCATCAAGACGTTCCAACCGAAGCCGTGATTATCCGTAAAGTCAGCATCAAATAATTTTGATTGCTTGAATCCAAACAACAGGCCGTCTGAAACATTCAGACGGCCTGAATTTATTTATTTGATAATAAGCGGCAATTTGGGCGATAATTCAGCATCTACAATTTAAGGAGTCGATTATGCAAACCCGCCTGCCTTTTTTCAGCGTTGTCCGTGTCAGCGGCGAAGACAGAGCTTCATTTCTTCATGGTCAATTATCCAACGATATTAATAATTTAGCTTCCGGTCAGGCATGTTACGCCACATACAATACGCCTAAAGGCCGTGTGTTGGCAAATATGCTGGTCGTCAATCGCGGAGAAGATTTACTGTTGGTCATGGCTCAAGATTTGACCGAAGCCATCGTCAAACGCTTGAGAATGTTTGTCTTGCGTGCAAAAGTCGTCTTCGAGCTGATGCCTGATTTGGCAGTAAGCGGCGAGTTGGCAGACAATGCAGAACCACATCCTGCTACCGAACCGCAATTGTCTTTCCCAGCCCAAATTCAAGCAAACGCCGTAGAAGTTACCTTGCCGCACACAGGCCGTCTGAAAATTTCAGCAGCCGAAAACGCAGCCGAATATCAGGCAGGAGCCGAAAACGCATGGAACCTGCACGAAATCCGCAGCGGCTATCCGTGGATTTGCGCCGCAACCAAAGAAGCGGCCGTTGCCCAAATGCTCAACCAACACGTCATCGGCGCAGTCCATTTCCGTAAAGGCTGCTACCCCGGCCAAGAAATCATCGCACGCGCCCAATACCGAGGCCAAGTCAAACGTGGTTTGGCCGTATTAAGCGGCGATTCTTTGGAAGCCGCCGGTATTGCCATCAAAGTCGGCGAGGAAGAAGCAGGCGTCATCCTCAACACCGCACTGACTGAACAAGGCAGCCTCAGTCTTGCCGTTATCAAGTTTTCCGCAGCAGAAGCAGCATTGACCGATGCAGACGGTAATGCTTTGAAACAGGAAGAACTGTTTTTTACGATTGAGAAAGATTGATATTAGATGACTGAATAAAAAGCTAAAATTTAAGCATTAATCAACTTAAAATGAAAACAAAAAGGCCGTCTGAAATTCAGACGGCCTTTGATATTGAGTTTTGTTGGTACATGACCCAAGCTGCGTTTGCTGCTGACTGGATTACGGCATGGTTTGGAATCATTCGGTAGCAACAAAAACCGCGTGCGTGCGTACCGCACATACCCTACACCTTAATCTTAAGGTTTGCGTTGCCCACAGGTAGGGTGTGTGGCGTAGCCACGCACGCGGTTGACAGGGGTGCTGGCTACGGCTTGCTGCCGCGTTTGCCGTATTTGTCGGCAAATTCGCCGTTGATGATGGCGGAAGTAGGAACTTGCATGATGGTTCTCCTTGTTTCGGGTTGGACGGTAGGGGGATTTTAGCGGAAAAAGGTCGTCTGAAAACGAGATTTTTGTTTTCAGACGGCCTGTAAACCTAAAGGTAGATTTTAAATCTTGGCTTAAATTATAAAAAACGCTAAAATAATGTCATTTATGAATGACTGAAAGATTAACCATGACCGAATTTGCACGAAAAAATTGGAACAAGTTAGCTGGAGATGCCATAAAAGCCAAAATGCATGAGCATGGAATTGGCTTTATACAATTATCAGAATTATTCTTGGAGCAAGGGGAAAGTGAAACGGCAAATGCAATTTGTAACAAAGTAAATAGAGGTACTTTTTCCCATGCTTTTTATCTTAAATGTATGGAGTTAATGACCAAACAGGAAAAGCAAGAAGACCGCGAAAAAAAATATAAAATTATTTCTTTATTTAGCGGTTGTGGCGGAATGGATTTGGGTTTTCTAGGGGGCTTTGAGTTTTTAAACCGTACTTATGACAAACATGATTTTGATATTATTTGGGCGAACGAAATCGACGAACACGCTGTTAGAACCTACCGCCACAACTTAGGAAATCACATTGTACATGGTGATATTTGGCAGCATTTGGATGAAATACCCACTAGCGCAGACATCATTATCGGTGGCTTTCCTTGTCAGGATATTTCTATTAATGGTAAAGGTGCAGGTATTTCAGGCAGCCGCAGCGGGCTGTATAAAGCCATGTTGTCTGCTGTTGAACGCGTTCGCCCCAAAATATTTGTTGCTGAAAATGTCAAAGGGCTACTGATGAAGCATCATCGGAAAGATTTGGAAACAGTGCTTTCAGATTTTCGCAATTTGGGTTATCAGGTAGATTACTACTTGCTGAATGCAGCCGATTACGGTGTTCCACAGACTCGGGAGCGAGTTATCATCGTTGGAAGGCTACCTGAAATTCCCGAAATACAGATTGAAAAAACAAATACCAGCAACAGCTATGTAACAGCTAGACAGGCTATAGGCGATTTGGTCGACAAAGTAGAAGACGAAATTGCCAACCATATTTGGAGTAGAGCAGAAAAAAGCCCCGATCAAGGTAGTCGAAAATTGGATGCCGAAAGGGCGGGCTACACTATTAGGGCAGAATGCCATGGAAACATACAGTGGCATTACGAATTACCCCGCCGCATCTCCATGCGTGAGGCGGCGCGCATCCAATCGTTTCCCGACAATTTTATTTTCCAGGCAAAATTGCGTGCCACAGAACGGCAAATTGGCAACGCCGTCCCTCCTGTTTTAGGGTGGCACATCGCCGCCGCCGTCAGTAAGGCACTTAAATAACCCTGTTAAATAAGATAAAATTACTACTTTATATTTTTAAGTGGTAATGCATTATGCTGACAAAAAAGGAGTTTGAGAAGTTTTTAGACGAGGTTTGCACCGTATTGAGGCAAGAGGCAAAAAACGCACCTTTCAAATCCCAAGATATTTTTGAAAACAGAGTTCGTGCGCTGTGCATTGCAAAAATTCCCGCTTATGCTGACATAGTTATCAATCCTGAACCTGTGCCGCAAATTTTCCCCGATGTTCCAATAGGGGAATATGGCGTAGAAGTCAAATTCACACTAAAAGATACTTGGCGCAGCGTAGCAAACAGTATCCAAGAGAAAAACAAAGCTGACGGTGTACAGCATATCTATGTGGTATTCGGAAAAATGGGGGGCATTCCCGATGTGAAATGGCAACTTTACGAAGATAGCGTAATTCATGTCCGCACATCGCATGTTCCGCGCTTTGAGGTAGAAATAGAATCTGATCGACCGTCTCTGTTTGAGGGTTTCGGTATTTCCTATGCTGAATTTGCCGATTTGGATATGCATGAAAAAATGGAATATATCCGAAAATATGCCCGTAACAGGCTGAAAGAAGGCGAGCGGTTATGGTGGATAGAAGACATTGACGCAGTAGACAGCCATGATCTGCCTTTGGAAGTGCGCCTTTACACTTCCCTGCCGCAGGAAGAAAAAATCCGCCTCCGAGCTGAAGCAGCATTAGTCTCCCCCCGTATTGTCTGCTCAGGCAGGGCGAAGCACAAATACGATAATGCCGTCCTGTATCTGGTTACCTATCGCGGTGTGCTTTGTCATCAGGCGCGGGACTTATTCAGTGCGGGCAGCGTTGCCAACTCGGCGGAAGACTACCGTGGCGGAAACTATGTAGAAAAATCTTTAAAATTGATTGAGCATGAAATTGAAAAAGCTGCTTTGGAAATGGATGATGCTCTAATTGTCGAATATTGGGGAGAAAGCGTCCCGACAGAAAAACGCCTAGAGTATTGGATTAAGATGTTGGATGATTTGGCAGATGGCTGGATACCTTCTGAATCGCTATTCAATGGTAGGTATAAAGCCAAATAAACTGACAGAGGCCGTCTGAAAATATCTTTCAGACGGCATCTTTAACACAAAAGGCAGCCTGAATCCCTTTCAGGCTGCCTTTCTCCATCAAGCCAGCTTCGCGCTAACCCAATCTTTCACGCTATCAATCATGGCGGGCAGTTTTTCGACATCGCTGCCCCCTGCCTGTGCCAAATCTGGTCTGCCGCCGCCTTTGCCGCCGACTTGTTCGGCTGCAAATTTAACCAGATCGCCTGCTTTGACTTTGCCAGTCAACGGTTTGGATACGCCGGCGCACAGGGAAACTTTGCCGTCGTTGACTGCGGCGAGCAATACGATGGCTTGTTCTGATTTGTCGGTTAAATCGGTCACGATTTCGCGCAGGGCTGCGGCATCGGCTTCGATTTGTGCGGCAACGAGTTTGGCCGCGCCCAAGTCTTTGGCGTTGTCCAGGAGTTTGGCGCCTGCGTGGACGGCGAGTTCGGCTTTGGCGCGTGCCAATTCTTTTTCCAATGCTTTGGCGTGTGCCGCGCCTGCTTGGATTTTCGCCAGTACGTCTTTTTCGGTTTGGGCTTTGGTTTCGGCAATAATGTCTTTCACCAAACGCTCTTGTTCTTGCGCCCATTTGAGTGCATTCAGGCCGGTGATGGCTTCGATACGGCGCACGCCTGCGGCAATACCGCCTTCGCTGATGATTTTGAAGAGGCCGATGTCGCCGGTGCGTGAAACGTGTGTACCGCCGCACAATTCGGTAGAGAAACCGCCCATTTGCAGTACGCGTACTTCGTCGCCGTATTTTTCGCCGAAGAGCATCATGGCGCCGGTTTTTTGGGCATCTTCCATGCTCATAATAGCTGCATTGACGGCAACGTTGGCCAAAATGGCTTCGTTGACACGGCGTTCTACTTCAGCGATTTCTTCGGCAGTTACTGCTTGAGGATGGGAAATGTCAAAACGGGTGGATTCGGCGGTAACCAAAGAGCCTTTTTGTTCAACATGTTCGCCCAATACGTCGCGCAGGGCTTTGTGCATCAAGTGGGTCGCGCTGTGGTTGCGCATATTGGCATTGCGGATTTCGTCATCCACTTTGGCGGTAACGCTGTCGCCGACTTTCAGACGGCCTGAAGTTTGTACGCCGAATTGTCCGAATACAGCCGCTTTGATTTTTTGGGTATCGCGTACTTCAAAGCGGTTTTCGCCTGCAAAGATATAGCCGACGTCGCCGACTTGACCGCCGGATTCTGCATAGAACGGGGTAAAGTCGATAACGACGGCACCTTCATCGCCTTCGTTCAATTCGTTGACTTGCTCGCCGTCTTTGTAGAGGGCGAGGACTTTGGATTCGGTTTGACGTTCGCTATAACCTTTAAACTCGGTGTCTTGACCGTCGTAAGGCAGTTGGGCGTTGGCTTTGAAGCTTTGTGCGGCGCGTGCGCGTGCGCGTTGTGCTTCCATTTCGCGCTCGAAGCCTGCTTCGTCCAGTTCGATACCCAATTCGCGCGCCATGTCGGCGGTCAGGTCATAAGGGAAGCCGTAGGTATCGTAAAGTTTGAAGATCGTCTCACCTGCCAAAGTAGTTTTTTGAGTATTACTGCGTTCGACCAACTTCGGAATTAATAACTCTAATGCATTAATAAAATCATTTTTTTCTGATTCCAATTGATTTTTTTCTAAATAGCCAGCCCCCGTACTTAACGTACCTCCCGCTGCCGCAGCAGTTTTTAAAGAAATTTTGGTACCAAATACAAGATTAAATAAGAGTGCTGCACCTGCACCAACAGCAGCTCCCTTAATACTATCTGATAAGATATTTTTATCAACTGTAATTTGGTTTTTGTTTTCTTTTAAATATTGCTCAGCATTTCTCCAATTCTCATAATTAAACTTAAATGGAGTAATTTTTGATGAACTAGGAGTAAACAAGAGTTCCCAGTGACCATTAGTATTTAATGCTGAAGATACGGACATTGTTTCATTACTGTATGCGTTTTCTGAAACATGCTTACATATCGCATTAAATTGAACTTTAGAAAGCTCGTCATCAAATAATTTCAAGCCAGTTTCCAAAGTCTGTCCAAAACGGCTTTCTTCGTTTTTCAGGGCTTCTTCAATTTGCGCTTGTTTTTCTTTCAACTCAGGATACGCGTCGCCCATTACTTTCACCAAATCGGGCACGAGTTTGTAGAAGAACGCCTGTTTCTGACCGAGTTTGTAACCGTGGCGCACGGCGCGGCGGATGATGCGGCGCAGTACATAGCCGCGTCCTTCGTTGGACGGCATCACGCCGTCGGCAATCAGGAAGGAGCAGGAGCGGATGTGGTCGGCAATCACTTTCAGGCTCGGCTCGTCCATGCTGAACGGCGCGCCGGTTTCGCGGGCAACGGCTTTGAGCAGGTCTTGGAACAGGTCGATTTCGTAGTTGCTGTGGACGTGCTGCATTACTGCCGCCATGCGCTCCAAGCCCATGCCGGTATCGACGGACGGTTTGGGCAGCGGATTCATATTGCCTTGTTCGTCGCGGTTGAACTGCATGAATACGCAGTTCCAAATTTCGATCCAGCGGTCGCCGTCTTCTTCAGGGCTGCCCGGAATGCCACCCCAGATTTCTTCGCCGTGGTCGTAGAAAATTTCGGAGCAAGGGCCGCAAGGGCCGGTGTCGCCCATCTGCCAGAAGTTGTCGGACGCGTATTTCGCGCCTTTGTTGTCGCCGATGCGGACGATGCGCTCGGCGGGCATACCGATTTCGTTCAGCCAGATGTTGTAGGCTTCGTCGTCTTCGGCGTATACGGTTGCCAAGAGTTTGTCTTTGGGGATGTTCAGCCATTCGGGAGAAGTGAGGAATTCCCAAGCGAAGTGGATGGCGTCGCGTTTGAAGTAGTCGCCGAAGGAGAAGTTGCCCATCATTTCAAAGAAGGTATGGTGGCGGGCGGTGTAGCCGACGTTTTCCAAGTCATTGTGTTTGCCGCCTGCGCGTACGCATTTTTGCGCGGTAGTGGCGCGGTTGTAAGGGCGTTTGTCAAAGCCGAGGAATACGTCTTTAAATTGGTTCATGCCTGCGTTGGTAAACAGCAGGGTCGGGTCGTCGTGTGGCACGAGCGAGGAGGAGCGGACGATGGTGTGGCCTTTAGATTCGAAAAATTTCAGGAATTTTTGGCGTAGTTCGGTGGTTTTCATAATATCTCGATAAATTTTTTACAAGGATTTCAGACGGCCCTGACGGCGCGTTGCGATTAAAAACGAATGGGCGTTATCTTACCGCAAAACCATATTTCAAGCTATCGGCAGAAAGGTTTTAACGTCGCTTTCAGATGGCCTTAAGCGGGGCGATATCTTTTAACAATGAAGCCTATCCGCTCGGGCTTGCCTGCTTTATAATGCCTCTCTATTTTCAACCGGATACGCAAGGAATGATAATGACCAAACATCTGCCCCTCATCGTACTGGCTGCGCTGGCACTGGCCGGCTGCGGCGGCTCGGACAAAACTTCTGCCGACAAGGCGGCTCAAGCCGATAATCAAAAGGTATTGAGCATTTATAACTGGTCGGAATATGTCGATCCCGAGACGGTTGCCGCGTTTGAGAAAAAACACGGTATCGCAGTAACTTACGATGTATATGACAGCGATGAAACGCTGGAGAGCAAGGTGTTGACCGGTAAGTCGGGTTACGACATCGTGGCTCCTTCCAATGCGTTTGTCGGTAGGCAGATTAAGGCAGGTGCGTATCAGAAAATCGACAAGTCCTTGATTCCCAACTACAAAAACTTGAATCCTCAGTTGATGAAGCTGATGGAAGGCGTCGATCCGGGGCATGAATATGCAGTGCCGTTTTATTGGGGTACCAATACTTTCGCCATCAATACCGAGCGTGTGAAAAAGGCTTTGGGCACGGATCAGCTGCCGGACAATCAATGGGATTTGGTGTTTAACCCTGAATACACGTCCAAACTCAAGCAATGCGGCATCAGCTATTTGGACAGCGCGGCTGAAATTTATCCTATGGTGTTGAACTATATGGGTAAAAATCCAAACAGCAGCGAAACGGCAGATATTAAGGCGGCTACGGAAGTCTTGAAGAAAAATCGTCCGTACATCAAGCGTTTTACTTCGTCCGGTTTTATCGATGATTTGGCGCGCGGCGATACTTGCGTAACGATTGGCTTTGGCGGCGATTTGAACATTGCCAAACGCCGTGCGGAAGAAGCAGGCGGCAAGGAAAAAATCCGTGTGATGATGCCGAAAGAAGGCGTAGGGATTTGGGTGGATTCGTTTGTGATTCCGAAAGATGCCAAACATGTGGCCAATGCCCATGCGTATATCAATGATTTCTTAGATCCTGAAGTTGCAGCGAAAAACGGCAATTTTGTTACTTATGCGCCGTCCAGCAAACCGGCTCAAGAGCTGATGGATGAAGAGTTTAGAAACGACAATACGATTTTTCCGACCGAGGAGGATTTGAAAAACAGCTTTATCATGGTGCCTATCCAACCGGCGGCATTGAAATTTATGGTCCGTCAATGGCAAAGCGTGAAAGCAGGGACATAAGCTGATTTAAACGTATTAAGGCCGTCTGAATGGTGTAACCGAAATCCTTGATTTCGTTTTACGGTTGTTCAGACGGCCTTTGGTTTGTGCCAGATTGGCTTGGATAAGGTTTAAACACAAAGGGCGTGTCTATTAATCACGCCCTTTGTGTTTGTTTCAGACAGCCTTAGAATTTCACGCCTTTATGCAGGGCAACAATGCCTGCGCTCATGTTGTGGTAATCCACGCTGTCAAAGCCTGCGTCCAGCATCATTTGCTTCAAGGTTTCTTGGTCGGGGTGCATACGGATGGACTCGGCGAGGTATTGGTAGCTGTCGGCATCTTTGGCAATCAGTTTGCCCATAATCGGCAACAGTTTGAAAGAGTAGAGGTCGTACACGCCTTCCAAAGGTTTGTACACTTTGGAGAATTCCAACACCAGCAGGGTGCCGCCCGGTTTCAACACGCGGTACATTTCTTTCAGCGCGGCATCTTTGTGCGTCATGTTGCGCAGACCGAATGCGACGGAAACCAGATTGAAATAGTTGTCGGGGAACGGCAATTTTTCAGCATCTGCCAACGATACGGGCAGAATCATGCCTTCGTTGAGCAGGCGGTCGCGGCCGACCGTCAGCATGGAGGAGTTGATGTCTGTCAGCCAAACTTCGCCTTCTTTGCCCACACGTTTCGCCCAGCCTCGGGACAAATCGCCAGTACCGCCGGCGATGTCCAATACTTTGTCGCCTTTTTTCAGACGGGCGGTATTGATGGTGAAATGTTTCCAAACACGGTGCAGACCGCCGGACATTACGTCATTCATAATGTCGTAGTTTTTTGCCACGGAGTGGAAGACTTCGGCAACTTTGCCTGCTTTTTCGTCTTCGTCAACGGTAGAGAAGCCGAAATGGGTTTTGTGGTCGCTCATAGTGTCTGCCTTCTTAAAATAATACGGATTCAGATATCGAATACGTCGAAATCGCCAACCACTTTCGACGCGGGAAATATAGTTTGTGCCTGCCGCTCCAGCATCAGGCGTTGTTCTTCTTCGGTATAACGTGCGCTGATGTGGGTCAGGTAAAGTTGTTTCACATTGGCTTGCAAGGCCAGCTTGGCGGCATCGGATACGGTCGAATGGAATACTCGTTCCGCTGTCTCTTCATCGCCTGCCGCAAAGGTTGCTTTATGCACCAAAACGTCTGCATTTTGCGCGGCGCACACTGCCTGCGGACAGGCTTTGGTATCGCCGAAGATGGCTACTACCCGTCCTTTTTTTGGCGGGGAGAGGAATGCTTTGCTGTCAATGATTCTGCCGTCGTCCAATGTTACGGCTTCGCCTTTTTTCAGACGGCCTTTCCGCTGCAACCTCCGCTACCGCAGGAATGTGTGCGTTTGGGTTTTAAATCTTCGGCACTTTGCGTTCTGGACGCGCCGGCTTTTTCGAGGCGGTTGAGATAGTCTTGCCAAAGAGCGTCTTGATTGTGTGCCAGTCGGTAGAGATAGTCCCAATCGTAAAGGCCGCTGTCGTGGCCATCTGAAAAAGTAATTTTCAAGGCGTATTGGCCGACGGGGTCTAAATCGGTAATGCTGACTTCGGCTTTGCCTGTTTGCAAGACATCTTGACCTGGACCGTGTCCACGCACTTCCGCGCTGGGCGAGTACACGCGCAGGTATTCGGCAGGAAGGCTCTTGGCACCGTCAACATAGACCAAAGTCAGTACGCGCCGCTCTTGCTGGAGGCGGATTTCTTGTGGGATTTTATCGGCTTGGGTCATGTCATGCTCCGTTCTTTTTACGCAAATAGGCAACGCGTACAGAAAAAATACCGCCAAGTACGGCAAACAGCACGATTGCGTAGAGTGAAAACCGTACCAGGATCACTTGCGTGTCCGCTGTCAGCCCCAAAGGCAGCAACATGACGGCAACGAACAGTAAAAACGCGGCTAACATGGCGGCAATGCTGGCAAAAGCATAGCGGGTATTAGCTGCTATTTGCGGATGTTTGGTCATATTGGATAGCTTGCCGTAGGGTGGTGAGGCGGTATTTTATCAGCTTTTTGGTGCTTCATGCCGTCTGAAAACGGCTTTATTTCCATAAATAAAGTGTAATGGCGCGCCTGTCTTCGCCTTCGGGCATTAAGCGGATGCTGCTGCCTTTGCTTCCGTTGACACGGATAATGATGCCGCCCGCCTGCCGCTCGATAATGTCGAGTTGGGTGTCGCGGTTCATGCGGTAGTTGTAGCGTTCGCATTGTTTCAAGCACCAAAAATCCTGCCAATGGATAAAATATTTTTGTCCGGATTCGATGGCCAGCGTTTCGCCGCCTTTGACGATGAAGTAAGGATAATCGGGTTTTTGCGTGCTGAATGTCCATTCGGCCGTTCTGTCTTTTCCGTTTTGACGGTATTCGAACACGGCACGGTAGTCAGTGTAGTATTCCAATGGCTGTAAAGGAAACAGCGCAAATTGGCGTTCGGTCAGGAGGCGGTTTGGGTCATTATCTTTATCTAAGATTTTGACGTCTCTGATTTCTTTTGTGTCCTGATACAGTTTGAACGAACGCATTTTGACCGGAGGCAATTGTTCTGAGAACGCGATGCTGACCGGATTGCCGGTCATTTCATAATGCGGCATAGGGTCGGGACGTTCGCTGTGGAAAACCGGCGAAGCGAAATTGCCTTGCGGATAGGTGATGTAAGGCCGGGTTTTGCGGTTGGAAATTTCATCAGCATAAACAATGGCATGACCATGACAGGCATCTTGATAAAACGAGCGGCTGAGGTCGGAGAGAGGGCGGTTTTTTTGGCAGAGGCTGTTGAATCTGCTGTCGCCCTGATTGATGCTTAGCGCGATTTGTTTGCCTTGCGATTCAAATGCGGCTCCGGCCTCGTCGATATTTTGATCGAGTAAGGAGAGACGGTGGTAAATCGCCGTCATCAGGTTGTCCAGCTGATGTTGGGCAGGAAGGTGGTCGTTGATTTTTTCGTTTGGCGGGTGCTGGCCGGTGCTGACGTTTTCATGCACGCCTTTATAGGCATAACCGGCTTTGCGCGTGCGGTCTGATGGGCGTGGACCTGTATAAAAGGGATTGAGTGTATTGTGTTCGTCATGTCCGTCGTCAGGGTTTTGCAGCAGATAGCGGGCATGATTGCGTGCGGCGCGTTCGAGTGTGACTGAGTGCGCCAGTGCGGGCAGATTGGCTGAGGCGCGGAGGAAGTTTAAATACGCCAAGGCGTCAAAATCGGCAACGGCAGTACGATTTTGCGGCGATTGGGCGTAGATGAGCTGGTCTTCGGAATAGCGATGGGTTTCGTAGTATTGGAATATGCCGAGGGCGACGGCAAAACCGCCCAGCCAGTAAAGAATGTGTTTCATTATATGTACTGCGTTCAGACGGCCTTGAGCTACGGCTCTTTCCCCTTGAAACTCATGCCGTTAAATGATTATTTTGATAGCGGCTTGACTTGGAATGCTTCAGGATGGGATTTGAAATATTCGACAGCGATAAATCCGCCGCCAATAATAATCAAGAGGGCAATGGCCATGCCGATCATCGCTAAAATGAATTTGTCCATATTTGTCCGTTTGAATGAAGGCCGTCTGAAACACTTGAAAGCGTTCAGACGGCCTTAAGTCAGGTTAATTAACGTTCGATTTGCGATACGTCGCGTACTGCGCCTTTATCGGCGGAAGTCGCCATCGCGCCGTAGGCACGCAGGGCTGCGGAGACGTAGCGGTCGCGGTTTTCCGGTTTCCACGCTTTGCTGCCGCGTGCTTCCATTTCGGCGCGGCGTGCGGCAAGCTCTTCATCGGAAATGACAAGGTGGATGCTGCGGTTTGGAATGTCGATTTCGATGGTATCGCCTTCGTGTACCAAACCGATTGCGCCGCCTTCTGCCGCTTCAGGCGAAGCGTGACCGATGGACAGGCCGGAAGTACCGCCGGAGAAGCGTCCGTCGGTCAGAAGGGCGCATTCTTTGCCCAAACCTTTGGATTTCAGGTAAGAAGTCGGGTACAGCATTTCTTGCATGCCCGGGCCACCTTTAGGGCCTTCGTAGCGGATGATGACGATGTTGCCGGCGACGATTTGGTTGCCCAAAATGCCTTCGACTGCGTCTTCTTGGCTTTCAAACACGCGGGCGCGGCCGGTAAATTTGAGGATGCTCTCGTCCACGCCTGCGGTTTTCACTACGCAACCGCGCTCGGCGATATTACCGAACAATACTGCCAAACCGCCGTCTTGTGAGTAGGCATGTTCGACATCGCGGATACAGCCTTTTTCGCGGTCGAGGTCGAGGGTTTTCCACATACGGTTTTGTGAGAATGCTTGAGTGGTGCGCACGCCGCCTGGAGCCGCTTTGAAACGCTCGATGGCATGGGTGTTTTCAGGGTTGGTCACGTCCCATTTTTCAATCGCGTCTTTCAGTGTCGGCGCGTGGATGGTGTACACGTTGGTGTGCAGTTTTCCTGCTTTATCCAATTCTTTCAGGATGGCGAAGATGCCGCCTGCGCGATGCACGTCTTCCATATAGTAGTCGTGGTTGTTTGGCGCGGTTTTGCAGATGCAAGGTACAACGCGGCTCAGGCGGTCGATGTCTGCCATTTTGAAGTCGACACCGGCTTCGTTGGCAACGGCCAACAGGTGCAAAATGGTATTGGTAGAGCCGCCCATGGCGATGTCCATGGTCATGGCGTTTTCAAACGCTTTTTTGGTGGCAATGCTGCGTGGCAACACGGTTTCGTCATCTTGCTCGTAGTAGCGTTTGGTGATTTCGACAATCATGCGGCCGGCTTCGAGGAACAATTCTTTGCGGCCTGCGTGGGTAGCCAGATAAGAACCGTTGCCCGGCAGGGAAAGGCCGAGTGCTTCAGTCAGGCAGTTCATGGAGTTGGCGGTAAACATGCCGGAGCAGGAGCCGCAAGTCGGGCAGGCGTTTTGTTCGACTTCTTCGACTTGTTTGTCGCTGATATTGTCGTCAGCCGATTCGATCATGGCATCAATCAAGTCCAAACGGCGTTCGGGCTGAATATTGGCCACGCCGATAACTTTACCGGCTTCCATCGGGCCGCCGGAAACGAAGATGGTCGGAATGTTCAGGCGCATGGCGGCAATCAGCATACCCGGGGTGATTTTGTCGCAGTTGGAAATGCAGACCAGCGCGTCGGCGCAGTGGGCGTTTACCATGTATTCGATGGAGTCGGCAATCAGGTCGCGGCTGGGCAGGGAGTAGAGCATACCGCTGTGACCCATGGCGATACCGTCGTCAATGGCGATGGTATTGAATTCTTTGGCAATGCCGCCGGCTTTTTCGATTTCACGGGCAACCAGTTGACCCATATTGTGCAGGTGCACATGGCCCGGGACGAATTGGGTGAAGGAGTTGGCAATGGCGATAATCGGTTTGCCGAAGTCGGTTTCCATGACGCCGGTCGCACGCCACAATGCGCGCGCGCCTGCCATATTGCGGCCGTGGGTAGAGGTTTTGGAGCGGTATTCAGGCATTTTTGTTCCTTTGTTTTATGCTGAGGCCGTCTGAAATAGGCTGGTTGGTTGGCGGCCTGTTGTAGAAATAACTCGGTATTTTATACCAATTACGAGCGATGAAGCACGCTATTTTGTAATAAAACTAAACTGTATTTGCTTCACCTGAATTTGCTGCTCATTTTTTCAGACAGCCTGAAGTTTTCTTAAGATGAAACGCTGTCTTTCTTAGTTGCAAAAGATGATGGCATCAAAAAGTGATATGATAGGGAACTTCTCACATTTCTAAGGATAAGACAATGAAAAAAATCATGTTTGCATTGTGTTCAGCCATGCTGGCTTCTGCTGCGTCTGCCGCTGTTTATAAAGTGGACGAATTCCATGCTAATGCCCGCTTTGCCATCGACCATTTCAACACCAGCACCAACGTTGGCGGTATTTATGGTTTGACCGGTAATTTGGAATTTGACCGTGCCAAACGCCAAGGCTCTATCGATATCGTATTGCCTTTGTCCAAACTGCAAACCGGTTCTGACCACTTTACCCAGCATTTGAAATCTGCCGATATTTTCAATGCAGACAAATACCCTGAAATCCGTTTTGTATCCACCAAATTCAATTTCAACGGCAAAAAACTGCTTTCCGTTGACGGCAACCTGACCATGAACGGCAAAACTGCGCCGGTGAAACTCAAAGCCGACAAATTCAACTGCTACCAAAGCCCGATGTTAAAAGCAGAAGTGTGTGGCGGCGACTTCAGCACCACCATCGACCGTACCAAATGGGGCTTGGATTATTTGGTAAGTGCCGGTATGAGCAAAAAAGTTAACATCAATATCCAAATCGAAGCAGCCAAACAATAATCCTGCTTGATTTTAAAATAAAGGCCGTCTGAACAGGTAAGGCAGAAATCGTTGATTTCGTTTATCCCTGTTCAGACGGCCTTATGATTAAAGACGTTTAGGATTCTTTATTTTTATCGGCTTTGGCTGCCCAATAAGTTGCCAGAAGCGAGCCGGAGATATTGTGCCACACGCTGAACAATGCGCTGGGAACGGCAACAACCGGCGCGGCGGCAAAGTGTGCGGCGGCAAGCGCGGCGCCTAAGCCTGAGTTTTGCATACCGACTTCGATGGCCAGCGTTTTTTGTGCATCATAAGGCAGGCCGGTCCATTTGGCGGCAAAGAAGCCGAGCAGATAACCGATGCCGTTGTGGAGTACGACAACCGCGAAAATCAGCAGGCCGCTTTCAATAATCTTGCCTTTGCTGGCGCCGACTACCGCGCCGATAATCAGTACGATGGCGGCAACGGAAACCAGTGGCAGCGCGTCGGTCAGTTTTTCAGTTTTGTTGCCCAAGACTTTATGGACAATCAAGCCCAAAACGATGGGGAACAAAACCATTTTGACGATGGACATCAACATACTGCCCGCTTGTATTTCCAGCATTTCACCGGCAAGCATCAGGAAGATGGCGGGGGTCAGCAATGGGGAAATCAGGGTGGAAACCGATGTAACGGCAACCGACAAAGCCACATTGCCGCGCGCCAGATAAGTCATTACATTGGAAGCCGTACCGCCCGGGCAGCAGCCGACCAAAATCACACCGACTGCGATTTCGGCAGGCAGGTTCAACAGCTTGGCCAGCAGATAGGCGGTTGCTGGCATGATGGCGAATTGTGCAATCACGCCGATGATGACGGCTTTGGGATGTTTGAACAAAATGTCAAAGTCGGAGGGTTTAAGGGTCAAGCCCATACCGAACATGATGATGCCCAGAAGCCAAGGAATGTAAGGGCCGACCCATTTGAAGGTATCGGGTGCGAAAAAAGCGATACCGGCAAAGAGCGCAGCCCAAAGGGAAAATGTTTTTCCAATAAAGTTGCTGATTTTATTGAGGATACTCATGATAATATGTTGTGAAGTTGTTTTTAAGGGAAGTCAAGGATACACGTCTTAACCTTAATTTGCAAAATGACTTAAAAATAAACCAGGCCGTCTGAAAATAGAGATTGATTTTCAGACGGCCTGCAATTTGTATTTATGATATAGACAGTATTACTCTTTTGATAAAATATTGCGCAGCCATCGGGCGGCAGGTGCGATTTCTCCGGCGAGCATACCGGTTTCGATTTGGCCGCTGTGTTTGATGACATCGGCCGCCGCACCATGCAGCCATACGCCGGCGCAGGCGGCTTGGAATACCGGAATGCCTTGTGCCAGCAGGCTGCCAATCATGCCGCTCAAGACATCGCCGCTGCCGGCGGTGGCCAAACCGGCATTGCCGCTGGTGTTGGTATAGGTCATGCCGTCAGTTGCGGCAACTAATGTATGATGGCCTTTCAATACGACAGTCGCGCCATATTTTTGGCTGATTTCGGTTACGGCTTTGGGTCTGTCGGTTTGAACTGATTGAGTATTGGTACCGAGTAGGCGGGCGGCTTCGGCCGGATGAGGTGTCAGGATGATATGTTTGTACGATTTGAGGCGTTCGGCCAATTCGGGAGAACGGGCCAGCAGTGTCAAGGCATCTGCATCGAGCAATAAAGGCTGGTCATGGTGTGTAGACAGGATTTGTGGCAGCAGCTGATCTGATAATCCGTCCAAACCGAATCCGCAGCCGATTACCCGTGCGCTGACATCGTTGCGCTCCATCAGTTGGGCCGCAGTGGCGAGCATGATTTCAGGGCGTTCGGGAATGATGGCAAAAGGCAGCGTGGCTTGGTTGAAACCCACCCAAACCTTGCCGCATCCTTGATACATCGCGGCTGTGGCTGCCAAAACCACTGCGCCGCTCATTCCCGTTGCGCCGCCGATAATGGCAAGCGTGCCGTATGTGCCTTTGTGCGATTCTTGGGCGCGGGGGCGGAATACGTCGGGAAATGCTAAGGCCGTCTGAAAAGCTTGAAGCGATTCAGGAAGCGTGTAGATGGGCTGCATGGCGTAACCTTCCAAGATAAGAAATTTAATTTTAAATCAGAAAGTAAAAGGTAATGAAGCAAAAAATAAAAGTTTGGGACGCACCTACGCGCCTGTTCCATTGGCTCTTGGTGTTATTGATGGGATTCATGTGGTACAGCGCAACCCAAGGCGGCGATATGCTGGTATGGCATTTGCGCGGCGGTTTGTTGATGCTGGCGTTGGTGGTTTTCCGCTTGTGCTGGGGGATATGGGGCAGCGATACGGCAAAATTCTGCCGATTTGTGCGTCCGTTCTCCGAAATCCGCCGCTATACGCAAGGCCGAATGTCTGAAGACGAATTGGTCGGCCACAATCCTTTGGGCGCGCTGATGGTCATCGCTTTATTGGCCGCCTTGGTTTTTCAGACGGCCACAGGTTTATTTGCCGCCGATGAAAATACGTTTACCAATTCCGGCTTTTTAAATCATTTGGTCAGCGAACACGCCGGTACGCTGGCGCGAAAAATCCATGTCAATTTCTTTAATGTTTTAGCTGTTTTGGCGGGTGTACATATCGCGGCTGTTTTGCTGTATCGCTTTGTGAAAAAACAGGATTTGATTACGCCGATGATGAGTGGCTTTAAAACTATTGATGCCCAACAGCCTAAATTGGCAGGAATGGGACAACTGCTTGCCGCTTTGTTGGTAGCGATTGTGTTAGTGTGTGCAATATGGATGTTGCGCGGCTGATGTTTTAAAACGGATACCAAAAACAAACCGACCCCGATAGCCGAAATGGCTGTTGGGGTCGGTCTCTTTTTAGGGTTTAAAAGATGATGTTCAGACGGCCTTAACGCAGCGCAAGATGCTGTGGCCGCGGCCGATGCCGTCTGAAATTTCCGCTACTTTCAACCCGGCTTTTTCAACGCAACGGATCAGGTCTTCAGAATGGAAGATTTTGCTGTTGCCGTTGGCCATGGCAGTGAAATACAGGCTGGTCATGGTCAGGCAGTAGGCAGCGGTTTCGTAGCGTTGTCTGTCCCAGAAAGGCTCCATGATGTAGAGGCTGGTGTTTTCGCTCATAGATGCAGCGGCGCGTTGAAGAATGCTGGTGGCTTGTTCTTCGGTGAAGCAGTCTAGGAATTGGCTCATCCAGATCGCGTCAAAACCGGTCGGGAACGGAATCTCAGGATCAAGCAGATTGGCCGGATGGGCGTGGATACGGTCTGCGCCGTTTTTACCTTTGGTTGCTTCGCGCATCAAGCCGATTTGTTGCGGCAGATCCATGATGGTTACTTCGACTTCGGCATTGTGGTTGACGCATTGTTCCGCCCAGCGGCCGGTATTGCCGCCGACATCGAGCAGTTTTTTAACCGGTTTGGCGAACACGGTGTTGAGTGCTTCGGCGAAGGAGTTGTCGGAATAATAATGGTCGAATGCAAACCATTTTTCTTGCGCGATGCTTGGCAATGAAGACAAGCCTTCGTAAATGGTTGGCCAGTCGCCGAATACTTTCAGGCCTTCAGGCTTGCCGGTTTGCAGGGTTTTTTCTAAATCAAACATGCCTTGGTAGCAGATTTCCTGTGTGAAATCCATGTTGACGCGGGCCATTTTGTCTTTGAGGACAAACCAACCGGCCTTACTGATGAAATAGCGGTTGTCGCGAGTCAAGACAGTGCCGATAGACAGCGAAGCTTCCAGCAGGACTTGTGCCGCGTAGTTGCTGATTTTCGCTTTTTCAGCAATTTCGGCTTGAGTGAGGCCGTCTGGATGGTCGTTCAGCAAGTCCAGAATGCCAAATTTCACCATCAGGCGGGAAACTTGGAACACAATCGGTGCAAAAGCGATTTCTTGAGCCAGACGTTGAGCCTCGCCTGCGGACTGGTGTTCGTGGGAATAGCGTTGTTCTAGGGCAGGGAAGAGTTGCATATTGTTGGTTTTCCACTAAAAAGTTAATAGGTATATTCAGACGGCCTCAAACACAATCCGTCCTGATGCACAAGGATGCTCTCCGTTGTTAATTTTAAAGCTCAGTTTGTTTTTGCCTTCATCGTATTTCAGTTCTACCGACACTTCATCATGAGGACGGATAAACTGCTGATATTTTAGATTTTCGATGCGGATGACACGCTGTTTGCCCCATGGCTTGGGCGCAAACAGGTTGCGTACCCACTGCAACTCGACCACGCCGGGAACCAGCGGGAAGGTGGCAAAATGGCCGCCGAAATAAACCAAATCCAAGGGCACGCGGCCGATAAAAGTTTCGGTATTGGTTTCATCGTCAGATGATGTTTTCGACCAAACGGGAGAAGTTTGGGCAACGGTAAAGGCCGTCTGAAAATCCGACGCGGCTATTTTGGCTTGGGCATTGCGCGGCAGGTTGTCGGTAAAACGCCAGTAACGCGGCAGGGCGATGGTGTCCTGCGTGGCGGCCAGATGGCGTTTGAGCGTATCTGCGACCGCAGCGCGGCCTTTCTCGCGCAAGGCAGAGATACCGTCTGCGTTCAATGCTGCCCATATGGCAATGCGTTGATGTTGGGGATGGCGGCCGCAATGGGCATCGGCAATCCAAGGGTGTTGTAAAAGTTCGTGTTCGATTTGGGTCAGCGACACGCGTTTGTCCTCAAATTTAATAATACGGTCTTGGCGACCGAGTAACAGAAAACCGTCATCTTGCGGCTCGATCAAATCGGCGGTTTGGCGGCGCTCGGGCGACCAAGGCGAAGAAGCCCAAAGTGCGCCTTCTTCGTTTTGCCCGATTTCCACACCCTTAAAAGGCTGCCATTCTTGGCGTTCGCAACGAGAGGCAATCACGCCGGTTTCGGTACTGCCATAGACTTCAAACGGGCGCACGGCAGCCTGTTGCAGCAAATCCGCCGTGGTTGCGGGCAATGCGCCGCCGGCCGAGACAATGCCTGCAATTTTATGGCCGATACTCTGCCAGTTGCGGTTTTCACCCAAGCGGTTGAGTACGGCCGGACTGGCAATCCAAACCACTTTATCGTGTGCGGCTGTGCTGGAAAGTAGGTTTTCCGGATAAACCGCCTGCTGTCGCTCCATAGTCCAAACCATTGTCAGCGCGAGTGCGAAGCGGAATGTGAAGCCGTAAAGATGCTGCGGAATCACGCTGCCGATCACGGTTTCACCGTGTTGTCCAAATGGCAGCGTATTTGCCAAAGTCAGGGCTTCTGCCTGCATTTGCGCGGCGGTTTTCACAATAATCTGCGCTTCGCCGCTGGAACCTGATGTTTTCAGCCATGCTTCGGCATGGTCGGGAATCAGATGGTTTTCAGGATAGGTGTTCAGTCCTTCCGATTCTGTTTGAGTCAATACATCAGGCAAGTGCCATATGTTCAGGCCGTCTGAAGATAGCTTTTTATCTGTTGAATCTGTTAAAAACGCCTCTGCCGTTTTCCCCCACTCCAAATTGTCTTGCGCCAAATTGGGCAGCAATAAAACCTTTCCACCAGAATGCCACACTGCCAACACGGCACAGGCAAACAGCGCGGCATCGTCAAACCACAACGCGGCAGTTTGCACGCCTGCCTGTTTCAGACGGCCTGACAGATGAAAAACCGCACGGTTGAAATCAGCACGCGTCCAATTCGGATGCGTGGCGATAAGGTCGTGTTGGGGTAGGTCGGGGGATAGGATTTGGGTTAGGTTCATGGATGAATCCAGCAGTTGCTGCTATCACTATCAAAAAATTGAATGTTGATATTTCCAAAGTGTCTCTGAAGAGTAGTATTAATATACTGACAATAATCTTGGTTATTATTATAAACAGAAACAGCAATATTTCTTATTCCGCAATTTCTTAATTTTTCCAATAAATGTAGGTCTTGTGAACCTATGCCCCATCCATAGATCACTAAACTATCTTTGGGTTCTGGTAATACTTCTCTGTAAATAGTCGAAAAATAAAAGCTATTATGAATAGAATTTATTTTTTGATTTGCTGTTCCTTCACTGATGAATAATGGAACAGTTTCCCCACGATTCCAGCCGTCAAGTATTAAATCGAGCAAACCAATTCCATTGTTTTCTATTTTATATTCAGAGCCATAGAATTTCTTTCCTAACGCTAAATTGCCATGAAGATAAAATACAAGTGAAGTAAATCTATTTCTATTGATAGGCTCTCTAAATCTTTTCCAATTTTCATCAAAATTTCTATTTATAAAACAATCTTTTAAGGAGAATCCATCATTAATGTTTAAACCATGCATTAATGCCCAATATACAATTAAATCGTAATTTAGGGAAATAATGGTATCAAATTGCTTGATAAAGTTATAAATGTTGTTTAAGAAAGGTTCTACTTCCTGATAACTTGGATGTATGCTTCTTACGGTTGCTATTAAGCCATTTCTTATTTCTTCATATACTTGACTGAGATCGGTATTATTTATTCGCAAAATTTGATTTACATTGTGGGCTTGCCAAATTCTACGTAGAATTAATTCAAAATCATAGGTTTCAAAAAAATTAAATAATCTATTTATACGTTCATTATTTAATAAATTATTGTTAAAAGCATGCTGTAGTAAAGACTGATAATTAAATTGTCGGTTAACTGCAATACTTGCCCCATTCCCTAGAATTAAGGTTGATCGATTATACTGTGCACGAATATCATCCCAATCTTCTATTTGACACATATGATTACCTTTCTTTAATTAATTATAAGAAAATAAGTCTAGTTATTAGACTTTTATTTAAAACCTATCATGATCACTTCTCCATTTGTAAGTGAATGGAGTTGGCATGTGAATGCATATCATTATTTTGTCAGTATGGACACCATTTTTTCAGACGACCTACACTTTCAATACAATTTTCCGATACACCCACTCTCCGGCAAACAAAAGCCCCATCAACACATACGACACGATGCCCGTATAAGCCGCCCACCAATCGTAATATTGCAAGCCTGCCAAAATGGCGGCGGTTGCGCCGTTGAAGATAAAGAACGCGCACCAGATTTGCGTAACGCGCCGAGTGTGGCGCACGCCTTCGGGGGGAAGGTCGGGATGTTGCAATCGGGCGAGGCGTTCGATGACGGTTTGTTTGGCAAACAGGCTGTCGCCGAAAACGGCAAGCATCAGCGCGTTGACGGCAACGGGATACCAATACATCGAGTCAGGCCGTCTGAAAACCAGTACCGCCGCAAAAAAAGCAGCAAGGATAATCGCCGTAATGCGTTGGGCTGTGGTTTGCGGCATGGCGGCGCGTATCAGCCATAACACACACATGGCCGCGGCAAGCCAGAAAAATGCGCCGTTTTCCCTGCCGTAATACCATAGGAGCGGATAGGCAAGGCTGGCAAGGGTCAGTAGGAGTTTTCCTAGTATTTTCATGGTTGCGATTGATTTTCAGACGGCCTTGCCGATTGACAAGGCCGTCTGAAAATATGCTGATTCAAAGAGGAATCAGGAATCTTGTTGTACTTTCAAAACCGCTTGAACCACGTCTTCTACGGTGCGCACGTTGCGGAAGTCTTCGGCTTGCAGTTTGCGGCCGGTTTCGCGTTTGATGTGGTCGATAAGGTCGATAGCGTCGATGCTGTCGATTTCCAAATCTTCGTAGAGGTTGGTTTCGGGTTTAATGCGTTCCGGTTCGATTTCAAACAGGTTAACCAGTGCATCGGTCAGCAGGGTGCGTACTTCTTGTTCGGTCATCTTCTCTCTCTCCCTTATGCTTGGCGGCTCTTGACGAACTCGGCCAGAGTTTTGACGTTGGCGAAGTTTTCGCGCAGGTTGTCGTTTTCACCGTCGAGCTGGAAGCCGAAGGTTTTTTGTACGGCCAAACCAAGTTCCAATGCATCAACCGAATCCAGACCCAGGCCGTCGTCGCCGAAAAGCGGATCTTCGCTGCCGATGTCGGCAACGGTAATGTCTTCCAGACCTAAGCTGTCGATGATTAATTGTTTGATTTGGTTTTCTAAGTTATTCATGTGGTTTTCCTTGTGAAATAGTCTTGAAGGTATTCGTTTAAACGCCTTGCGGCGATGGGCAGGGGTTTTTCTGCCAGCCATTCTTCCGGCAGGATGTCGTCGCCGACGGTAATTTCATAATGAATTTTTTGTGGCGGGATTTTGTACCACGGTTGCCCTTTTTTAAAATTGGGCGGCGTCATCTTGATGCACACGGGCGTGATGACTGATGCGCTGCGCAAACCGAGCGATACGGCGCCGCGGTGCATTTTAACCTGTCCGTCCCAACCTGTGCGCGTGCCCTCGGGGAAAATCAGCAGACTTTGCCCACTTTTGAACACGGCGTCGATTTCTTCCAGCATTTCCATGCTTTCATCGTTGGGGATGTAGCCGGAGGCGATAATCTGGCTTTTCATGCTGGGGTTGTGCAACAGGTCTTTTTTAACCAGTACGTTCGGCTCCGAATAATGGCTGATCAGCAAGACGACATCCAAAAGCGAGGGATGGTTGGCAAGAATGAGCTGGCCGGGTCTGCCGAGTTTTTCCAAGCCGTTGAAGCGGACGCTCAATACGCCCGACCATTGCAGGTAGCCGACGAAGAAACGCCAAACTTTGCCTATCATGCGTCTTGCTTCAAGTTGACGTTTGATGTCGCCTTTGGTCGATTTGAGCGTATAGGGCAAAAGTGCGATTTTGAACAATACGCCTGCAACGCCGAAAAGGATAAAGCCGAAGAGTGTGGCAAAAAAGCGACGGAAATAGTCTAAAGTCTTCATGCGTTTTTCTGCCAGTGCCAGTTTCTACCGGCATAGTGTTGCGTGTGTTGTTTGCCGTCTGAAAGCAGGAAGCGTACCCACTCCAAGCTGCTCCAATAGGGCTCGACTGTTGTATCGTTAGGGTTTTCAGACGGCCTTTCAGATGTGGTTTCCAAGCTTAAGGTATAGTCTTCGCCTTTGGTAATGACCAGTGCCAATGCATAGGCAAACGGCGCACGGGTAGCCAAGACGGGATAGTCTTCAGACAACGGATCATCGGCGACAATTACTAAAACAGATGGCGCGCCGTCTTGTAAAAGCGCAAATGCCTCGGTCAGCGCGGTTTCAAAGGAATCGGCGGCAACGGCCAACGCGGTATGCTCGCTCATGTCTTTACGCAACATCGACCATTGCCCAATCGTTGCGTTGTGGACGGACAGGCCGAATGAGGTCGGCGAGACGGTATGCGTGTTCAAAAGCTCTTGCCATAATTCAAAGCTGCGGTTGCTTTCGCCGTCGTGCGAAACGTAAACCGGTACGCTTTCGGGATATTGGTCGGCCAGATTCCATGCGGCATCACAAACCAAGCGTGCCGCTTTTCCCAAGCGGCGGCGTTGCATAGGCGGCAAAAAGGAGAGCGCGGGTTTGCACTCCGGCAGGGAGGCGGTATCGAGTTTTCCCTGCACCCAGTCCTGCCATTGCTCCGGCGTACTGATTTTGCTGGAGGAGGCCTGCCATGCGGCGATATTGAAGCTGAAACGGCAAACGTTTTGAGGCATGATGTCTTTCAATGTTTTACATTTTCATACATTGTAATGAAATGGGTTAGTAAAAGCTAGGCTCTGTTATAATGCATATTGTAACGTAATTTATTCCCGGATGACATTTTATGCCTTCAATACCGAGTGCCCCGATTTATGATGTCGCTTCGCTGCTTCCGCACAGCGGACATATGGTGCTTATCGACTGTGTGAAAGAATTTGGCGATGACTATACGGTTTGCCGTGCGCCGGTTGGCGACAAGCATATTTTGCTGCAGGACGGCGTGTTGCCGTCTATGGCTTATATGGAATTGATGGCGCAGGGCATAGGCGCGTTTGCAGGCATTGAGGCTTTAAAGGCCGGAGAGCCTGTCCGTTTGGGTTTTTTATTGGGAACGCGCAAGCTGGATTTGTTTGCCGATTCCGTGCCTGTCGGTACTGAGCTGGAAGTCAGGGCGCATGTGTCCATTCAGGATTTGGGCGGCATGGGCGTATTTGATTGCGAGTTGCGCTGGACGGATGCACCGGAAGATGTGAAGCATCTGTTGCCGCCGGACGGTTTGCTGGCAAAAGCTTCTTTAAATGTGTACAGTCCGAAAGACGGTCAAGTCATTTAAACCGTTTACAAGGCCGTCTGAAAAGACAAAGATTCAGACGGCCTGTCGATATAGTGAGAAAACGTATGAGTGAAACTATTTTAATTACAGGGTCTAATCGCGGTATCGGCAAAGCCGTCGCACTCGGTTTGGCTGAGGACGGCTTTGATATTGTCGTCCACTGCCGCAGCCGCCGCGATGAAGCCGAAGCCGTAGCGGAAGAAATCCGTACATTGGGTAGAAATGCGCGCGTGTTGCAGTTTGACGTGTCCGACCGCGAAGCCTGCCGAGAAATTTTGACTGCCGACATTGAGGCAAACGGCACATATTACGGCGTGGTGCTGAATGCCGGCCTGACGCGCGACAATGCGTTTCCTGCGTTTACTGATGATGATTGGGACTTGGTGCTGCGTACCAATTTGGACGGTTTTTATAATGTGTTGCACCCTTTGACCATGCCGATGATCCGCCGCCGCAAAGCCGGACGGATTGTATGCATGGCGTCGGTGTCCGGTTTGACGGGCAACCGCGGTCAGGTCAATTACAGCGCGTCCAAAGCGGGCTTGATCGGCGCGGCAAAAGCCTTGGCGGTTGAGTTGGCAAAACGAAAAATTACCGTCAACTGCGTGGCGCCGGGCCTTATCGATACCGATATTATCGATGAGAACGTGCCTGTCGAAGAAATCTTAAAGGCCGTCCCTGCCGCGCGCATGGGATTGCCCGAGGAAGTAGCGCATGCGGTGCGCTTTTTGATGGATGAGAAAGCGGCGTACATTACGCGCCAAGTGATTGCTGTGAACGGAGGTTTGTGTTGAATACCAGAAGAGTCGTAGTAACAGGTATCGGCGGTATTACCGCCTTCGGCCGCGATTGGCAAAGTATTCAGACGGCCTTTAAAGCCGAAAAAAACGCGGTCAAATACATGGACTGGAGCGGACGCTTTCCTGAATTGGAAGCGCAACTGGGCGCGCCGATTGAAGGCTATTCCCCTCCAGAGCACTGGACGCGCAAGCAGCTTAGAAGTATGGGGCGCGTGTCGCATTTGTGTGTCGATGCGGCAGAGCAAGCCTTGACGGATGCGGGTTTGCTGGGTGATGAAAGCATTACAGACGGCCGTATGGGCGTAGCGTGCGGCTCGTCTGTCGGCAGTACCAAAGACATCGGCGATATGGGCGAACTTCTAACTACGGGTACATCGCGCAATTTCAACGCCAATACTTATGTGCGCATGATGCCGCATACGACTGCCGCCAATATCGGCATTTTCTTCGGCTTGAAAGGCCGCATTATCCCGACTTCGAGCGCGTGCTCTTCCGGCAGCCAAGGCATAGGCTATGCCTACGAAGCGATTAAATACGGCCTGATTGATATGATGCTGGCCGGCGGCGGCGAAGAATTTTGTCCGTCCGAAGTTTATGTTTTCGATTCACTTTATGCCGCCAGCCGTCGTAACGGCGAACCTGAGCTGACGCCGCGCCCTTACGACAACGCTCGAGACGGCTTGGTCATCGGCGAAGGCGCAGGCATTTTTGTATTGGAAGAATTGGAACACGCCCGTGCGCGCGGTGCGAAAATCTATGCCGAGCTTGTCGGCTATGGCGCCAACAGCGACGGCAGCCACGTTACCCAGCCGCAAAAAGAAACCATGCAAAAATGTATGGAGCTTGCGCTGAAAGATGCCGGTATTACGCCTGATAAAGTCGGCTATGTCAGCGGCCACGGTACGGCGACTGAAAAAGGCGATATTGCCGAAACATTGGCTACTGAAGCGGTGTTTGGTTTTATACCGATGAGTTCGCAAAAAAGCTACCTCGGCCATACACTCGGGGCGTGCGGCGCATTGGAAGCCTGGTTTACCATCGAAATGATGAACAATGGCTGGTTTGCGCCAACTGTCAATTTGGAAAACATCGATCCGCGTTGCGGCAAGGTAGATTACATCCAAACAGGTGGACGCGAGATTCAAACAGATTATGTGGTCAGCAATAACTTTGCTTTTGGCGGCGTCAATACTTCGCTGGTGTTCAAACGTTGGCAAGAATAATCATTGCTTGATGTTATGATTAAAGGCCGTCTGAAACTTATCTTGATTTTCAGACGGCCTTTATTTTATGCCGCTTTTGGATTTTATTCGTTTGTTTTCTTCTGATTCAAATCCACCAGCCTTGTTCCGGCCAAGAAGTCGTAGAGGAACTGGCGGTCGGGGTGGAGCAGGGCGAAGCCCCATGGCAGGATAAGCCAAATGAGCGCGGCGCCGAATGCGCCTTTAGGAGGGATATTGAGCAGATGGCGTAATCCGGCGTAGGCAAATAGGGGAATGAAGACAATAAAAATGCTGGCCCAAATAAAGCGCAGGCGCAGCTGTGGTAGGGGCGGCTGGGTATCGTTTTTATCGGCCAAGCCGATTTTCCATGTCTGCATGGCGAGGGTTTGGCCTTTTTTGTGCCAGTTGGCGCGGAAGTAGAGCCACCATGCGTAGAACAGAATCAGACAGGTTGCCAGCATGGACAGGCGCGTGGAAATGGGATTGAGAAAGATGGCGACAATACCGGCTGCAAGGGCGGCAAGGCTGGTCACGGCGCCGGTCAGCAGAAGTTCGTAAACCAGTGCGGCGAGGCGGCGTTTGAGTGGGGCGGTGGGAAGACGGGTCATAATGCGATGGAAACGGAAATGGGTTTGATGGAAATAAAAACAGGCCGTCTGAAACGGGATAGGATGTTCAGACGGCCTGTTACTGTCGGGTTTAGCGATGTGGACGTTTTTGACCGCGTGCCTGTTGGGCAGCCATTTGGTTCATTTCCTGACGGGTCGGACGTTTTTTGAAAATGGCGTGCGCTTCGTCAACGGAACATTTTTGTGACAGGCAAACCAGGGTAATCGCGTCTTTTTGATGTTGACCGCCGCTGTGGTACATGCGGCGCAGGTTGGCTTCGTTGATACGGCCTTTTTCCGGATCGATGTCGAATTTTTTCAGGCGCTCGAGGAATTGGCGTTGCTGACGGCGTGAAGTCCAAACGAAACCGCCTGCGGCAGCGGCCACGATGATGACGGCCAACAGAATGGCCAGCGGCCATGAATCGACGATCAGAACGATGATGAGGCTTAATACGGCAGTGGTCAGCAGAGCCAGACCGCCGATACGAAGTTTGGTTTTATTATCCATATGGTTGGTGTTTCCTTGTTTTTTGCTGGAAGAGGCCTTCTGAAATGCGAGGTTCAGACGGCCTGAATTTAAGTTTACGCTATTTTACAGTATTTTCTGTTTTTGGGGCGTATTGCGTGCAAGTTTCTTGACGCGTGGCAACGGTTTCAAGCGGCCAGCGAAGTAACGAGTTGTTTGAACTCAGTCCATGCATCGCCTTCTTCCGCGCCTTTGATGATGCGGTCGATTTTGGCGCAGGTTTTGAGCGCGTCGAGCAGGTGGTTGATGGAAATGCGTTTGGCCGCCATTGGTGCAAGGGTCTGCTTGTCGCCCCATAAGCGCAGGCTGTTGCGCAGGCTTTGGATGTTTTGGCCTTGCTTGAGTGCGGCAGTGAGGCGGATTAGGGTGCGGATGTCTTCGGCAACCGCCCACAACAGCAAAACCGGCTCTTCGCCTTCTTCTTCCAAACCGTCCAGCAAACGGGAAACGCGCAGGGTATCGCCTTTCATCCATGCGCCTGCCAGTTGGAATACATCGAAGCGGGCGACGGTGGCAACCGCGGCCTCTGCGTCGGCAATATTGATCAAATGGCCTTGGGGATGGAGCAGGGCGAGTTTTTCTATTTCCTGACGGGCAGCCAAGAGATTGCCTTCGACGCGCTCGGCAAAAAGGGCGAGTGCTTCAGGCTCGATATCCAAACCCTGCTGTTTCAGACGGCCCTGTATCCATTGCGGCAAAGCATGTGGCGCAACGGCTTTGGCTTCTAGGACGATGCCTTTGCCTGCTAATGCGGAAAACCATTTGGACTGGATTTGCGCTTTTTCAAGCTTTGGTAGGAGGATAAGCGTAACCGTATCTTCGGGCAGGCGTTCGGCGAAGGTTTGCAGGGTATCGCCTCCATTTTTGCCGGGTTTGCCGTTGGGAATGTGGATTTCCAGCAGTTTCAAATCGGCAAACAAACCTGCGCTGCCGGCACTTTGCAACAGCTCGTTCCAGTCAAAATTGTTTTCAGCGGTATAGACTTCGCGGTTGAGATAGCCTTGTTTTTTTGCGGCTGCGCGCAGGGTATCCAATGCCTCGATGCGCAACAAATCCTCTTCGCCGTGAATAATATATAACGGTTGGAGCGGCGTATCGGGGCGCAGGCTCTCAATGGGCGCGGCAGCCATTATCGCGCCTTCAGGAAAGTCAGGCGGCGGACGATTTGATCTGCAGCATCAATGCGCATTTCAGACCAAATGGTTTCTTCCTCTTCCTGTTTGCCCAAAACTTCGCTGTCGGCGTAGTCCATGGTGCGGTGAACCTTAACTTCTATCGGTTCGCCAACCGGCTCGCCGTTGCGGAAGGCTTGGGCTTTAACGGTCATGGCCAGCAGGTATTCGTTGATCGCGGCGGCGCGGGTGATGGTGTAGATGTCGCGGCGTTTTTGAAAGTCGACAACGCGCAGGGTGATTTGTGATTCGGCTTCACTAACCGGATGACCGTCGGCACGGCGTAAGGCATTTTCCAGCGCTTTTTGCATGACGGCTCCGCCTTCTACATGCCAGTTTTGATAAGGCAGCGGCTGAGAAGTCACACCTGTGCCTTTCAGGTGGAAACCGCAAGAGGCAAGCAATAGGGCGAGTGCAGGCAATAGGATTTTTTTCATTGGATATTCCTTCGTTGAAACCGGTTACGGTATCGTCGGATTATAACGAATAATGTTTAGGCCGTCTGAAATCGCAAACGGAAAGTATTTCAGACGGCCTTGTCTTTGATGGCGCAAATCTTATTTTTCCAACCAAATCAGGCTGACCATGCGGCCGGTTTGCCCGTCGCGGCGGTAGGAGAAGAAAGTATCGCGTTCCAAAACGGTGCAATGGGTGCCGCCATAAATCATGTTCACGCCTTCGCGGTGCAGAACCATGCGCGCCAAAGCGTAAATGTCGGCAAGGTATTTGCCGCCGCCGATGTCTTCAAACGCATCGACAGCTTCCGGCATGGGTGTGCAAAATGCATCAAATACATCTTGTCCCACCTCAAACGCATCAGGGCCGATGGCAGGCGCGAGATAGGCCATGATTTCCAACGGCTCGACATTCATTGCCGCAATGGTATTTTGCAAAACGCCGCCGGCCAAACCGCGCCAACCTGCATGAGCCGCCGCAACAACGGTCCCTGCTTTGTCGCAAAACAAGACAGGCAGGCAATCGGCAGTCATTGAAGCGCAGGCGACCGTGCCCGTTGTATCCACCGAGGCATCGGCGTCGGGTGTATTTCCTAACGCTTCGGCTGCGTTCACAACAATGGTGCTGTGGATTTGATTGAGGTAGGCAACGGGCAGGCCGACTTGTTCCTGTACGATTTCGCGGTTGCGGAGCACGGCTTCCAGATTGTCGCCGACGTGCGAACCGACATTTAGGCTGCGGTACACGCCTTCGCTGACACCGTCGTTGCGCGTGGTAATAAGCGTTTTAACATTGGCAGGAGCAGGCCAGTCGGCAGTCAAAAAATTCTTGCCTTGCGGGGCGAGGTTTAGGGTATCTGTGATGGTTTTCATAATCTTTGAGTCGCTGAAATATTGGAACGGATTGATTGCAGACGGCCTGAAATAATATTTTAGGCCGTCTGAAAAATGGGTTTAATCCCTTACATAAACGACTTCGACATCGTAGTCGTCTTCATTCCAATCATCGTCATCGTCCATGCCGAATTTCTCTTGCCATTCTTCCTCGTTGCTTAGGGAAGAATCCAAACCGGCTTCCAGACGCAGGACGGAGAGCAGGTGGTACATATCGTCAGGTATAGGTGCTTCAAAGGAAACGGTTTCGCCGGTTTTCGGGTGTACAAAGCTCAAGCGGTAGGCATGTAGGGCTTGGCGCGCGCCGAGGGCTTTGATGGCTTCTTTAACCGCGTCGCTGCATGGATGGCGCAGGTTGCCGTAAACAGGGTCGGCGGCCAGCGGATGGTTGGCTTCGCGCATATGAACGCGGATTTGATGCGTGCGGCCGGTTTCGAGCGAGCATTCGATGTAGCTGTGCGCCAGGTAACGTTCCAACACTTTGACATGGGTAATGGCAGGTTTGCCGCCGAATTTGACGACTGCCATTTTCAGGCGGTTGTGCGGGTCGCGGCCGATTTGGGTTTCGATTTTGCCGTCAAAAGGGACGATGCCGTTGGCAACGGCACGGTAAATGCGTTTGACTGTGCGCTCTTGAAGCTGTTGAACCAGTGAGTTTTGCGCCGGCAGGGTCTTGGCGACCACCATCAGGCCGCTGGTTTCTTTGTCCAAACGGTGTACGATGCCCGCACGCGGCACTTGGCTTAATTCGGGACAGTGCGCCAACAGGCCGTTGAGTAGGGTGCCGCTCCAGTTGCCTGCGGCAGGATGGACGACCAATCCGGCCGGTTTGTTGATGACGATGACGGTATCGTCTTCATAAATGATGTCCAAATCCATGGGTTCGGGCGTGAACGCGAGGTTTTCTTCGCTCGGACGTACCGTAACGGCAATCAATTCACCGCCTATCATTTTATCTTTGGGTTGAGCAGGCTTATCGTTTACAATGACTGCACCCTCTTTAATCCACGAACTCAGGCGGCTGCGCGAGTAGTCGGGCATGAGTTTGGCCAATACGGCATCCAGCCTTCCGCCCGCCATTTCGAGCGGAACGGTCAAATTAACACAACTTTCTGTTTCAGGGGATGACGGAAAGTCTAAATCATCGCTATAATCGGCTTCGTTATCAAAGGAAGTATTCTGCATGAAAAAAATTCTTTTAGTAGTTTCTTTAGGTTTGGCACTGAGTGCCTGCGCAAATAAAGGCACAATCGATAAAGACGCCCAAATTACTCAAGATTGGAGTGTGGAAAAGCTTTATGCCGAAGCGCAAGACGAATTGAACAGCAACAATTATACGCGAGCTGTCAAGTTATACGAAATTTTAGAATCCCGTTTTCCAAACGGCCGCTATGCCCAGCAGTCCCAGTTGGATACGGCGTATGCCTATTATAAAGACGATGAGCCGGAAAAAGCTTTGGCTGCCATTGCGCGCTTCCAACGCCATCATCCGCAACATCCGAATATGGACTACGCGCTGTACTTGAAAGGTTTGGTCCTATTTAACGAAGACCAGTCTTTCTTGAACAAGCTGGCGTCCCAAGACTGGTCCGACCGCGACCCGAAAGCCAACCGCGATGCTTATCAGGCGTTTGCCGAGTTGGTTCAACGTTACCCAAACAGCAAATACGCTGCCGATGCAACCGAGCGTATGGCCAAGCTGGTGGACGCTTTGGGTGGTAACGAGATATCTGTGGCACGTTATTACATGAAACGCGGTGCTTATGTCGCAGCGGCCAACCGTGCGCAAAAAATCGTCAGCCGTTACCAAAATACCCGTTACGTCGAAGAAGCTTTGGCGATGATGGAATTGGCGTACAAAAAACTGGACAAGCTGCAACTGGCTGCTGATACACGCCGTGTTTTGGAAACCAACTTCCCGCAAAGCCCGTTCTTGCAACACGAATGGCGATCTGACGATATGCCTTGGTGGCGTTACTGGCGCTAAGCGTCGGGTTGTTCAGGCATGAATTAAGGCCGTCTGAAAATGATGCAGCTATGCATTTGGTTTTCAGACGGCCTTTGTTTTTAATGTTTTTTTACGCTCTCTGTAAACAGGGTGCAAAATTCGTTTTAATATGGTAAAGTCTGATTTTAATAACTCGACGGTTTGAAGCCGTTACTCAGGGGCTGTTTAAATTTAAAATCAGTTTTGTTGAAGCTGCATCGGATTTGCTATTGATGCATTCAGGAAAATTTCAGTCGTCAGGCTGATTTGGTTTTAAATTTAAGCAGCCCTTTATGTTTACAAAAAACAGAGGTAGATTCTCATGAAGTCTTGGCAGCTTCCTGAACACGTTGCCGACGTGTTACCGACCAATGCCCGACAACTAGAAAGCGCCCGTGAGCGGCTATTGGCTTTGTTCCGCGTGCATGGTTATGAATTGGTGCAACCGCCATTGATGGAATACAGCCATTCCTTATTGACGCATATCGATGCCGGTTTGTCTTTGAAAACCATTTTGGTCGTCGATCAGCTCAGCGGCCGCCAGCTCGGTATCCGTGCGGATATTACGCCGCAGGTGGCGCGCATTGATGCCCACTTGCTTTCCACCAACCAAGGCATCAACCGTTTATGCTATGCCGGTTCGGTGCTTCATGCGCGTCCTGACGGATTGCTCAATATGCGCGAACCTTTGCAGGCGGGTGCGGAAATGTACGGCTTGGAAGGCATTGAAGCGGATATCGAATTGATTGATTTGATGCTGAAAAGCATGAAGATTGCCGATATGGGCGAAGTTTTGCTTTCATTAGGCCATATCGGCGTATTCCGTGCTTTAGCAAATGCCGCGCATTTGGATGAGCAGCAATCGGTAATCCTGCTGTCATTGATGCAGGACAAAGATGCCGAGGCTGTCAGCCAGTTGGTCAAAGAGTGGAAACTTGACGGTATGTGGGCAAAATCGTTTTCACTGTTGCCTAGATTCTACGGCGGTCGTGAAGTGCTGACTTTGGCTAGAGAGAAATTACCGGAATTGTCCGCAGTCAGTGCGGCTTTGGATGAATTGCAGGCAGTATGCGACGCGTTCCCAAATCAAAAAGTGCATATCGATTTGTCGGAACTGCGCGTTGACAATTACCATACCGGTTTGCTTTACGCGGCTTATGGTTCAAACCGTCATGATGCCGTGGCACGCGGCGGCCGTTATGACGGATTGGGCGGATACTTCGGGCGCGCGCGTCCTGCAGCCGGATTCAGTTTTGATTTGCGCAGCTTCATCGGCCGCCTTCCTGCTATCGGACGGGAATCCGTGGTGGCTGTCGATGTAAAAGACATGCCTGCGGCTCAAGAAGCGGTAGATGCTTTGCGCGAACAAGGACAATGTGTCGTTATCGATTACGGTATCGGCTATAACGGTTCGAAAGAGGTTACAGGCCGTCTGAAACAGGTAGACGGTGTTTGGAAAGTAATCGCTTTGAATGATTAAGTTTTATTTTGAAATTTTGTATCTGAAATAAGGTTAGATGGCTATGGCTAAAAATGTTGTCGTAATCGGTGCCCAATGGGGTGATGAAGGCAAAGGTAAGATTGTTGACTGGCTGGCGGAAGAAACCAGCGGTGTAGTACGTTTCCAAGGCGGCCACAATGCCGGCCATACTTTGGTCGTCGGTGGCAAAAAAACCATTTTGCGCCTGATTCCAAGCGGCATTTTGCATGAGACTTTGGACTGCTTCATCGGCTCAGGTGTTGTGGTTTCTCCTGAAGCATTGTTGGGCGAAATCGACGAATTGAACGCTGCCGGTGTGAAAAACGTTGAAGGCCGTCTGAAAATTGCGCCAACCTGCCCATTGATTCTGCCTTACCATATTGCGCTTGACCAAGCTCGCGAAGCTTCCCGCGGTAAAAGCAAAATTGGTACAACCGGTCGCGGCATCGGCCCAGCCTATGAAGATAAAGTTGCCCGTCGCGCGATTCGCGTGGTGGACTTGTTGCACCCTGAAAAACTGGTTGAAAAACTGGAAGCTGTTTTGGCTTATTACAACGTTCAGTTGCAACACCTGCACAATGCCGAGCCGGTAAAAGTTGAAGACGTGATGGCGGTCATTGAAAAAGTTGCACCGCGCATTACGCCGATGATTACCGATGTTTCCCGTGTTTTGAACGAGAAAAACCGTAAAGGCGAAAGCCTGTTGTTTGAAGGCGCGCAAGGTACGTTGCTGGACATCGACTACGGTACTTATCCGTTTGTGACTTCCTCCAACTGCTTGGCTGGTGCCGCTTCTGCCGGTGCAGGCGTAGGTCCGCAAATGCTGGATTACGTTTTGGGTATCGTTAAAGCCTATACCACCCGCGTGGGTTCCGGCCCATTCCCGACTGAATTGTTTGACGAAGTGGGCGCAGGTTTGGCTGAGCGCGGCCATGAGTTCGGTTCTGTAACCGGTCGTGCGCGTCGTTGTGGTTGGTTTGACGCGGCTGCTCTGAAACGCTCTATTCAAGTTAACGGCATTTCCGGCATGTGCATCACCAAGCTGGACGTGATGGACGGTATTGAAAACATCAATATCTGCGTAGGCTATGAATTGCCTGATGGCAGTAAAACCGACATTCTGCCTTGCGGCTCTGATGCGGTAGAAACCTGCAAACCGATTTACGAAACCATGCCGGGTTGGAGCGAGTCGACTTTCGGTGTGAAAGAGTACGACAAGCTGCCTGAAAACGCTAAAGCTTATCTGAAACGGATTGAAGAAGTGTGCGGTGCGCCTGTGGCTATTGTTTCAACTGGTCCTGACCGTGAAGAAACCATCGTTTTGCACCACCCGTTTGCTTAATTGATTAAGTGAATAAAAGGCCGTCTGAATGTTTCAGACGGCCTTTGATATGAAATACAATAAAAATTCAGCCCTGAAGGATGTCTGTCTTCAGGGCTGAATTTCGTATTCTACGCCGTTTTTTAACGTAAGTGTTTGGAAACCGAGATGTAGTGCTAAGTAACAATTATTCTCATTGATGTAAGTCAAGAAAAGGCTAGTCTGTAATTTTATTTCAAGAAAACCCCTGTAAATGGAAGGGTATTAGTGCTATCCTTTCAGAAAATTTACGGTCTATATTTTCAATAAAATTAGGAGCTTGATATGTCAAATGATGTTCAGCAACGTCCAACCGCTTGGGAAGGTTTTACTGGCGGTAACTGGGAAATCAACGTAGATGTTCGCGATTTTATTCAGAAAAACTACACGCCTTATGAAGGCGATGCTTCTTTCTTGGCACCTGCAACCGAAGCCACAACCAAACTGTGGACGGACGTATTGGAAGGAATTAAAGTAGAAAACCGTACGCACGAGCCGTACAAAATCGACGCGCAAATCATATCCGGTATTACCAGCCACGCTCCGGGCTACATCAACAAAGATTTGGAAACCATCGTCGGCCTGCAAACAGACGAGCCTTTGAAACGCTCTATCATGCCGTTTGGCGGTTTGAAAATGGTACAAGATGCGTGCAAAGTGTACAACGTTGAATTAAATCCCGAAGTTAGCGAAATTTTCACCAAATACCGCAAAACCCATAACCAAGGCGTGTTTGACGTTTATACACCCGACATCCGCCGTTGCCGTAAATCAGGCGTGATTACCGGTCTGCCGGATGCTTATGGCCGCGGCCGTATTATCGGCGACTACCGTCGTGTGGCATTGTACGGTATCGACTTCTTGATGAAAGACAAACTCAACCAGTTCAACTCACTGCAAGCCGATTTGGAAAACGGTGTGGACTTGGAAGAAGTGATCCGCCGCCGCGAAGAAATCAATGAGCAATATAAAGCATTGAACCAAATGAAAGAAATGGCGGCTTCTTACGGCTACGATATTTCCGGCCCTGCAAAAAATGCACAAGAAGCGATCCAATGGACTTACTTCGCCTACCTCGCTGCCGTTAAATCTCAAAACGGCGCAGCGATGTCCTTCGGCCGTGTATCTTCATTCTTGGATATCTACATCGAACGCGACCTGAAAAACGGTGTGATTACCGAAACCCAAGCGCAAGAATTTATTGACCACTTGGTGATGAAACTGCGTATGGTTCGTTTCCTGCGCACTCCGGAATACGATCAACTCTTCTCCGGCGACCCGATTTGGGCAACCGAATCTATCGGCGGCATGGGCTTGGACGGCCGTACCTTGGTAACACGCACCAACTTCCGTGTGCTGCACACCCTGTACAACATGGGCCCGTCTCCTGAGCCAAACATCACTGTATTGTGGTCAGAACAACTGCCGCAAGGCTTTAAAGAATTCTGCGCCAAAGTATCCATCGATACTTCGTCCATCCAATACGAAAACGACGATTTGATGCGCCCTGACTTCAATAGCGACGACTACGCCATTGCCTGCTGCGTCAGCCCGATGGTGGTCGGCAAACAAATGCAGTTCTTCGGCGCACGTGCTAACTTGGCTAAAACTCTGCTGTACGCAATCAACGGCGGCGTGGATGAAAAATCTAAAGAGCAAGTTGGTCCGAAAACCGAGCCGATTATGGACGAAGTTTTGGACTACGACACTGTCTTTGAGCGCATGGACAAATTCATGGATTGGTTGGCAACCCAATACGTTACCGCGCTGAACATTATTCACTACATGCACGACAAATACAGCTACGAAGCCGCGTTGATGGCGCTGCATGATCGTGACGTGAAACGTACGATGGCATGCGGTATCGCCGGTCTGTCTGTGGCTGCCGACTCTTTGTCTGCCATTAAATACGCCAAAGTAAAACCGATTCGCGACGAAAACGGCATTGCCGTTGACTTCGAAATCGAAGGCGAATACCCACAATTCGGTAACAACGACGACCGCGTGGACGACATCGCCTGCGATTTGGTTGAACGTTTCATGAAAAAAGTGGCGACCCACAAAACTTACCGTAACGCTACTCCAACTCAGTCCGTACTGACCATTACTTCCAACGTTGTTTACGGTAAGAAAACCGGTAATACTCCAGATGGCCGCCGCGCTGGCGCTCCGTTTGGTCCGGGTGCAAACCCGATGCACGGTCGTGATGTCAACGGTGCAGTCGCTTCATTGACTTCCGTAGCCAAACTGCCATTTGAGTTTGCTAAAGACGGTATTTCCTATACCTTCTCCATTATTCCTGGCGCGTTGGGTAAAGACGAGCATTCTCGCGAACGCAACCTTGCCGGTTTGATGGACGGTTATTTCCACCATGAAGACGGTATTTTGGAAGGCGGCCAACACTTGAACGTCAACGTATTGAATCGCGAGACTTTGGAAGATGCGATGCACAATCCGGAGAAATATCCGCAGTTGACCATTCGTGTTTCCGGTTATGCGGTTCGCTTCAACTCGCTGACCCGCGAACAACAGCTTGACGTGATTACCCGTACATTCACAGAAACCATGTAATCGGGTGGCGAAACAAACCAGAAGCTAAATTTGCATTTGGTTTGTTTTGAAACAAAGCTCCAAGGCCGTCTGAAATGTTCAGACGGCCTTTATTATCGTACAATCCATATAAGCAAAAACATTTTTGAGCCGAACACTATGTCCACGACTTTTGCCATTACCCCCGAGCCGGAACTGAAAGACCTTGGCCACCGTCACTATAACGGCAAAGGTATTATTCATTCGATTGAATCTTGCGGTGCTGTCGATGGTCCGGGTTTGCGCTACGTGCTCTTTTTGCAAGGTTGCCTGATGCGCTGCCTGTATTGTCATAATCGCGATACTTGGGATTTGCATACCGAGCAGGCGCAGGAATTGGATGTGGCAACCGTGATGAAGCAGGTCATGACCTATCGTCATTATCTGCGTGCGACAGGCGGAGGTGTAACGGCAACCGGCGGCGAGCCGTTATTGCAATATGAGTTTGTACGCGATTGGTTTACGGCCTGCCGGGAACACGATATCCATACCTGTCTCGACAGTAATGGCTATGCTTTGCACTATGATTCGATTTTGGATGATTTGCTAGATCATACCAATTTGGTCATGCTCGACTTAAAACAAATCGATCCTGAAATTCATAAAGTGCTTGTCGGTATTCCAAATACCAAAACGCTGAAATTTGCGCGTTATCTTGCCGAACGCAATCAGCCGACGCGGATTCGTTATGTGGTTGTTCCTGGTTATACCGATGATGAGCGTTCAGCACATTTATTGGGCGAGTTTATCGGTGATATGGATAATGTCGAAATGGTCGAGCTTTTGCCGTATCACGAATTGGGCGCACACAAATGGGCTTTGTGCGGCGACGAATACAAATTAAAAGGCGTACATCCGCCGCCTAAAGAAACCATTTTGAAAATCAAAGAAATATTAGAGAGCTACGGAAAAAACATTATTTATTAAAACAGAAAAAGGCCGTCTGAAATGAGATGATCGGTTTCAGACGGCCTTTTCATAATTGAAAAAACTTAAGCGTTCAATGCGGCCAAAACCTTGGCAACAACTTCTGATACTGCAACGGCTTGAGCCTGATTGTCACGGCGCTCGGCATATTCAACATTGCCTTCTTTTAAGGCGCGATCGCCGATTACAATGCGGTGAGGAATACCCAACAGCTCGGAGTCATTCAGCAATACGCCTGCACGTTCGTCGCGGTCATCCAACAATACATCTGCACCGGCAGCCAAAAGCTCGGCATAGATTTTGTCGGCGGCTTCGCGTACGGTTTCTGATTTTTTGTAGTTCATCGGCACGATAACGACTTCAAACGGCGCCATTGCTTTGGTCCAAACAATGCCTTTTTCATCATTGTTTTGCTCGATGGCGGCGGCAACAACGCGGGTAATACCGATACCGTAGCAGCCCATTTCCATGATTTGGGATTTGCCGTTATTGTCCAAGAAGCTGACATTCATGGCTTGGGTATATTTGTCGCGCAATTGGAAAACGTGGCCGACTTCAATACCGCGCGCCAGTTTCAGACGGCCTTGTTCGTCAGGGCTGATATCGCCTTCGATGACATTGCGCAAATCGACAAATTCAGGCTCGGCAGCATCTCGGCCGAAGTTGAAGCCGGTATAGTGGTAGTCGTCTTCGTTCGCGCCGATAACCCAGTCTGCACCTTTTTCGGTTGCAAAATCGGCATAGACTTTACCTTTGAAGTTAACAGGGCCGAGAGAGCCGCCGTTTGCGCCGAACTGTTTAACAATCGCTGCAGGGCTTGCCATGGTCAGTGGCGATTTCACGCCGACCAGTTTTTCTGCCTTGATGTCGTTAAACTCATGGTCGCCACGCAACAGCAGCAGGACGAGTTCGCCTTCGTTTTCGCCTTCAACCACAATGGATTTGAGGGTTTGTTCAACCGGAATATTCAGGAATTCAACCAAAGACTCAATGGTTTTGACGTTTGGTGTATGTACTTTGGTCAATTCAGCCTGAGCGACAGCGCGTTCGCCTTTGAGCGGCAAGGTAGGCGCCAGCTCGATATTGGCGGCGTAATCAGAAGTGTCGCTATATGCAATAACGTCTTCGCCGCTTTCAGCCAATACTTGGAATTCGTGAGAGCCGGTACCGCCGATGCTGCCGGTATCCGCAGCAACAGGACGGAATTCCAAACCCAAACGGGTGAAGATACGGCAATAAGCGTCGTACATATCTTGATAGGTCGTCTGAAGCGAGGCATAGTCGGCATGGAAGGAATAAGCATCTTTCATGACGAACTCGCGCGCACGCATCACACCGAAGCGCGGACGTACTTCATCGCGGAATTTGGTTTGGATGTGGTAAAAGTTTTTTGGCAGTTGTTTGTAGCTGTTGACTTCTTTGCGCACGATGTCGGCAATCACTTCTTCACAAGTCGGACCCATACAGAAATCACGGTCATGACGGTCTTTCAGACGCAGCAGTTCTTTACCATAAAACTCCCAGCGGCCGGATTCCTGCCACAGTTCGGCAGGTTGTACCACCGGCATCAGCAGCTCCACGCTACCCGCGCGAGCCATTTCTTCACGCACGATATTTTCAACTTTGCGCAATACACGCAGACCCATCGGCATCCAAGTATAAAGACCGGATGCGTTGGCTTTGATCAGGCCGGCACGAATCATCAGCTTGTGGCTGGCAAGTGCGGCTTCGGCAGGGGCTTCTTTAAGGGTAGAAATGAAGAACTGGGAGGCTTTCATGGCGTATTTTTCTTTCTTAAAAATAAGTGCGTATTGTAACGCAAAATGTATGGCCGCGTGTCTTTTGAATGGCATCTGATGAAATCGACCGTTGTTTTACGCAGCTTTTGATTCGGGGCGATTTTTAGGGATGTCAACCCTAATTTATGCACAAAGCCGCATAACCTTGTTTTACCTATAAATTTTCACTGTATGATTATAGTAAAATCTTATAAATATAACTACTTGATTTTATTATATTTTATTTGATTAAATTTTAGTCAATTTAAGACTTGGTTTGTTCCTAAAGAAAATTTTACGATTACCCAAAGCTTATCAACAGATTTATCCACAGAGATTGTGTATAGATTTTAAATGCTGTCGGCGTAATGATTTCGCATGATTGGCAAGCCTTGTTTAAAGCAGATTGGGTTGACTTAAAAGGATGGGGTAACAACACGATGGGCAGGTTTTGCGCTAACATTCTGCTTATTGTTGCTTCCCTACAAGGAATAAAATGAAAAATTCAGAATTGCATTTGCTGGAATGCAGAAAGATGTTTAACGGGCATCAGGAACGGTACCGCCACTTTTCTCAAACCTGCCGGACGGATATGGTATTTGATGTTTATCTGCCGCCACAAGTCTTAAAAGGCTATCCCGCGCCTGTTTTATATTTTCTTTCCGGCTTAAATAGTGATGGTTCTGAATTGGTTCGGCAAAGCGGAATCCAACGTTTTGCGGCACAATGGAATATTATTGTGGCTTTTCCGGATACCTCGCCACGCGGTCAGCATGTTGCCGACAGTGAGGAACATTATCTTGGACAGGGTGCCGGATTTTATGTCAATGCAACTGAAGCACCTTGGGCGCAGCATTACCAAATGGAAAGCTATATCAGCCAAGAATTGCCTGATTTGATCGAGCATCATTTCCCGGTAACGCAGGAGCGCAGCATTGCAGGTTTCAGCATGGGCGGGCATGGCGCACTGCATTTGGCTTTGAACCATCCCGGCCGATATGCTGCGGTTTCAGCCTTTGCGCCTTTATGTCATCCTATCGATACGGAAGGCGGCAGGCAGGCATTTTCAGCTTATTTGGGGCAAAACGTAGAAACATGGAAACACTATGACAGTACCGAGCTGATTCAGACGGCATCGCATAAATTGCCTGTTTTGATTGATGTCGGCAGTGAAGATGCTTTGTATCCTGAAGTCCTGCAACCGGAAGTGTTTGTCCGCTCAGCACGCGAAAAAGGTTTCAATATCCAATATAAAGTACGCCTGGGCTATGGGCATGACTATTTCTTTATTGCCAGCTTTATCGATTCGCATATTGAGTTTCACGCTCAGGCATTAGGGCTTTAAGCAGTATTGAATAAAAGGCCGTCTGAAATCCGATTAATGGTCGGATTTCAGACGGCCTTTTATTTGGTCTTTTTCGACCTTTAATTTCAAACAGACTTATTCCTCAGGACGTTCGCCGTCGGTATCGTCCAATTTGCCTTCGGTGATATCGACATTGATACCGACTGCCGCACGGATTTTGGCATCGATTTCGTTGGCGATATCAGGATTTTCTTTCAACCAAACGCGTACATTGTCTTTACCTTGGCCGATTTTTGCACCGTTGTAGCTGTACCATGCACCGGATTTTTCAACGATGTCATGTTTGACGCCCAGATCAATCAATTCGCCTTCCCAGCTGATGCCTTCGCCGTAAAGAATATCGAATTCGGCTTGACGGAACGGAGGCGCAACTTTGTTTTTGATGACTTTGACTTTGGTTTCGTTACCAATCACGTCATCGCCTTTTTTAATCTGACCGGTACGGCGGATATCGAGGCGGACGGAGGCGTAGAATTTGAGCGCGTTACCGCCGGTCGTGGTTTCAGGACTGCCGAACATCACGCCGATTTTCATACGGATTTGGTTGATGAAAACAACCAATGTATTGGTGCGTTTGATGTGGCCGGTCAGTTTGCGCAGGGCTTGGCTCATCAGGCGGGCTTGCAGGCCGACGTGGCTGTCGCCCATTTCGCCTTCGATCTCGGCTTTAGGCACAAGTGCGGCTACGGAGTCGACAACGACCATATCGATACCGCCGGAACGTACCAAGGTATCGCAGATTTCCAATGCCTGTTCGCCGGTATCCGGTTGGGAGAGATAGAGTTCTTCGACTTTTACGCCGAGTTTGCGGGCGTAAATCGGGTCAAAAGCATGCTCGGCATCGATGAATGCGCAGATGCCGCCATTTTTTTGGCATTGAGCAATGGCTTCGAGACAGAGTGTGGTTTTACCGGAGGATTCCGGGCCGAAAATTTCAACCACGCGGCCGCGGGGCAGACCGCCAACGCCGAGTGCCAAGTCCACGCCGAGGGAGCCGGTGGAAATAACATCAAGGTTTTCTTCCTGTTGGCTGCCGTCCATTTTCATGATGGAGCCTTTGCCGAAGTTTTTTTCGATTTGGGCAAGGGCGGCGGCTAAGGCTTTGCTTTTTTCGTCTGACATGTTTTCTCTCCGAAAGGAAATATGAATCGCTAAGAATTTATTTAGCTATTATCGCATAAATTAAGAAAAAGTATAGTTTTATTTTTATTTTTCAGACGACCTGTGTTTTTTGTATGCAACAGGCCGTCTGAAACTTTGAATAATCAATCAGTTGGTTAATGATGCAAAAACTTGGAAATAGTCGGGGAAAGTTTTATGCGTACATTTCGGGTCGTTGATGATGACGGGAACGCCCAAAAGCGAAGCCAGTGAGAAACACATGGCCATGCGGTGGTCATCATAAGTATCGATGACGGCATCGGGGGTAAGTGTTTCGGGCGGCGTAATATGGATGGCTTCGGCTTCTTCAACGACTTCTGCACCCAGTTTGCGCAGTTCGGTTGCCATGGCGGCGATACGGTCGGTTTCTTTGACGCGCCATGAGCCGATATTGCGCAGGGTGCAGGGCTGTTTGGTGGCCAGTGCAATAATGGCCAGAGTCATGGCCGCGTCTGGAATATGGTTGGCATCTAAATCAAAAGCCTGAATATTGCGCTCGGCAGGACGGGAAATTTCAACAAAATTTTTGCCCCAAATGACATCCGCGCCGATTTTCTCCAGTTCGCGCACAAAGGCAACGTCGCCTTGGATGCTGTGTGCGCCGATACCGGTTACGCGGATGGGTGTACCCGCAATCAGGCCTGCGCCCAAGAAATAAGACGCGCTGGAGGCATCGCCTTCTACATATAAATGTTCGGGCGCATGATATTTTGCACCGGCCGGGATTTTAAATACACGGTAGTCTTCATTGATGATGTCCACACCAAACTGCGCCATCAGCTTGAGCGTGATGTCGATATAAGGTTTGGAAATCAACTCACCTACCATGTGGATTTCAAATGCTTGTCCGGTCAACGGCAAAGCCATCAATAGGGCGGTCAGGAATTGGCTGGACACATTGCCTTTAATCGGAATAATGCGCTCGCCGTTGTCTTGGTGTTTGCCGATCTGAAGCGGCGGATAGTTTTCATTGCCCAGATATTGTACGTCTGCACCTGCAATGCGTAGCGCATCCACCAAATCGCCGATGGGGCGTTCGTGCATACGCGGCACGCCATGCAGATGATAGTCGCCTCCCAAAATGGCAAGCGCGGCAGTCAAAGGGCGGAATGCCGTACCGGCGTTGCCTAAAAACAAATCGGCAGTTTGGTTGGGAAAGCGGCCTCCGGTGCCATGAATTTTCAGACGGCCTTCAGGTAAAGATTCAATGTGTACGCCGAGTTTGTCGAGTGCTTCAAGCATTCGGTCGGTATCGTCGGATTTGAGCAAAGAATGGATTTCGCAAACGTTGTCGGAGAGTGCTGCCAAGAGCAACGTGCGGTTGCTGATGCTTTTGGAACCAGGCAGGGCAACGATGGAGGGCTTGAGTGTGGAAGCGGGCAGGCGGATGGATTCGGTCATGGCTGGGCTAAGCTCGTTTGAATTGTAAATAGACCGATATTATACGCAGGCAAAGGCCGTCTGAAAAATGAAGAGAGCGCAATATATTTGTTAAAAAATGAATTTTTATATCGTTACACTATTTTCCAATCATTTATTTTGAAATTTTCTGCTCCTGTTTTATGTTTGCCGCTATAACTTATTTTGTTGTGGCAGGTATATAACCAAACACCATAAGAAAATCAGAAACCATTCTTTCCTATTTTTTCAGACGGCCTTTAATATCGGCGGACAATCATTGATAAAGCAAGAGCACGACCATGAGCCATTATCCTTTGTTTGCCGATTTGAGAGACCGTCCTGTTTTACTGGCAGGCGCGGGCAAGGTTGCCGAACGCAAGGCGGAAAGTCTGTTGTCTGCCGGAGCGCGCTTGCGTGTTGTTGCGGAAACTTTGAATCCGCAGTTTCAGCAATGGGCGGTTGAAGAAAAAATAGTTTGGCTGGGCGGCTTGTTTGAAGAAGCCATGTTGGACGAGGTGTATTTCGTTATTGCGGCGACGGATGATGATGGGTTTAACCGCCGTATTTTTGAAGCAGCGGAGCGACAGGCAAAATTGTGCAATACGGTGGATACGGCGGATTTGTGTTCATTTATTGTGCCTGCTGTGGTGGATAGAGGACCGTTGAAGATAGCCATATCCAGCGGCGGTACTGCGCCTGTATTGGCGCGTAAATGGCGGCAGATTATTGAAACATTGATTCCGCTGCATACGGGTACGATGGCGCGTATTGCAGGAAAATGGCGCGAAAAGGTTAAACAGACTATTCATCATGTCGAACGACGCCGTTATTTTTGGGAAAAGTTGTTCGACAGCCGTTTCAGTATTTTTGCGGCTCAAAACAATATCGAAGCGGCAGAACGCGAGTTGATAACTCAGTTGAATCAGGAAACGCCGTTTGGCGGCGAAGTGGTTTTGGTGGGTGCAGGGCCGGGCGATCCGGGCTTGCTGACCATACATGCTTTGCAGGCGATACAGGCTGCGGATACGGTGTTTTACGATGCTTTGGTGTCGGATGAGATTTTGGCGATGGTACGCAAAGATGCGGTGAAAATCAGCGTGGGCAAACGCGCCGGTGCGCACCATGTTCAGCAGGAAGAAACCAACCGTCTATTGGTTGAACACGCTCAAAAAGGCGAGCGTGTGGTAAGGTTAAAAGGCGGCGATCCTTTTGTTTTCGGGCGCGGCGGGGAGGAAGTGCAAACCCTGCATCAGGCCGGAATTGCCTACCGCATTGTGCCGGGCATTACTGCTGCACTTGGAGCTACTGCTTATGCCGGTATTCCGTTAACCCATCGCGATTGCGCCCAAAGTGCTTTATTTGTGACCGGCCACAGCAAACACGAGGGCAATCAGCCTGATTGGCAGACTTTGGCTTTAAGCCGTCAAACGCTGGTAATCTATATGGGCACGCTTAAAGCGGCTGAGATTGCGGGAAAACTAATGGCTTATGGCAGGCAGCCTTCTACGCCCGTTGCCGTGATTTCTAATGGCACTTTACCCAATCAAACCGTGCGGACAGGCCGTCTGAAAGATTTGGGCTTGTTGGCTGCCGAAGCAGAGCGTCCGGCTTTAATGGTAATTGGCGAAGTGGTTGCCCTGCGCGATGAGATGAAATGGTTTGGAGAATTTGTCGAATGCTATGAAGAAGCTGCATAAAGAGGATTGATCAAACAAGGCCGTCTGAATATTGGTTTTCAGACGGCCTTGCCTTATTTAAAAGCTTGGCAATATTGCTGATAACGTTCTGCCAGTCCATATAGGATGATGGCTGTCAGCCCCCAAATGTCGTAGTGTCGGAAAGGCAGGGCGGGGAGGGCGAGGGTTTGATTGTTGTGATGAAGCTGGCGGAATGTGTAGTTTTGCAGGTTTAAGGTGAAGTCCAAAGGCAGATAAAAAATTTCTGCTACTTCATCGGGATTTGCTTTTGGGTTGATGGGCTGGGTGCAAATTGCCGGAACAGGCGTAACACGGTAGCAGGAAGGCGTGTCATAAAAGGGTAGCGGTGCAAAAGTTTGCCATGCGGTAATCGGAATGGCGGTTTCTTCATATGCTTCTCTTAACGCCGTTGCCGTTAGGCTGTCGTCTTGAACATCTTTGCGCCCGCCGGCAAAGGCGATTTGTCCTGTGTGCTGCCTTAAGGTCTCGGCCCTTTTGGTCAGTAAGATTTGCCACGCACCTTCATGCAAGGCAATGCCGACCAAAACGGCTGCTTCTTTGACCGTTTGGGCGGTAACTAATTGATTGCGCTCTGCTTGCATACGGCTGCTGAAGCGTGAAGCTTGAGTTAGGAAGTGGATAAGTTGGTCGGTATTCATTTTTAGCGCTGATCGTTTTATGCAGATGAGGATTACACAAGGTTTACGGTTACCGTGTCAACAAAATAGGGTGCGTGTGTTACAGTTATGCCTGAATGATAAATAAAGCTTTGCATCTGTTCTGCAAGTGCTTAGGCCGTCTGAAAATGCCGGCAGGATCTCAAAAAGGATAGTTATGTTGTTTTCCCCATCCCGTATTCGAGTAGCAGCTGCGGCTGTCATGATGTTGTTTGCTACACAAACTTTTGCCGCGCCCGGCGATTCAAAGGCTGTTTTTGAATCGGCTAAGATTATCAAAAAGAAAAGCCGCGCCGACCGTTTTTCTCCTGAAGAGCGCGAACAGGAACGGATACGTCTGTTGGGCATACAAAACCGTACCTCGCAGGTTTTTACTTTGTTAAATTCAGAACTAGCCCTGCAAAAGGGCGATGCGGCTTCTGCACTGTTTACTTATATTTTGACGTTGCATCGCACCAAATCTCCCGAAGTGGCCGAACGCGCTTTGGAGATGGCGGTTTCTTTAAATGCCTTTGAACAGGCTGAAGCCATTTATCAAAAATGGCGAGAAATCGAGCCGGAGCCTGGTGAAACACAAAAGCGTATGACTTGGTTGCGCAATTTGCTGCTGGGCAAAGCCGATAAAAATTTGAGCGGATTGGATAAGGTGATTGCCGGCGGTAGCGAAGATGAGCAAAAGCGCGTGTTCCTGCTTTTGGCACAAACCGCAGCCCAACAGTCGAATCTGACTAGTGATGCGGTCAAACAGGTGCATAAAACGGCATTAAATTATAAAGACTTCCCTGAAGCGGCGATTGCGGATGCAATTTTTAGTGCAAAAGACGGTCAAAAGAAACATGCCATTGCCGCATTGCAACGCTTGGCCAAGTTGGACAACGAAATTCTGCCGCCGACTTTTGTTACCCTGCGTCTGATAGCGCAACGGCATCCTGATATTCTGGACGGCTTTTTCAAAGAGACAGACACCAAAACCTTATCTCCGATTTGGCAGGAATTGGATATCGCCAATTTGATCGCCCATGGCCAAAATGATAAGGCTTTTAAGCGTTTGCAGACTTTGTTGGAAGAAAATCCTAACCCTGATTTGTATATTCAGGCCGCCTTATTGTCCGCCAGCAAGACGGAAAATATTTCTGCGGTAAACAGCTATCTGGAAAAGGCTTATAAAGCCGGTACGGAAGAGCAGCGCAGCCGTGCGGCGTTGATTGGCGCGGTTTCTTATAATGATGTTGAAGAATTAACCAAAGCCAAACAATGGCTGGATAAGGTAACGGCTACGGCTTATACGTTTGATAAAACCATTTTGGCCGCTTCTATCGAAGCCAAACAGGGTAACCATAAAGAGGCTTGGGCATTGGTACAACGCGCACAAAAAATGCCCGAGCAAAGAGGACATTATTTTGAAGCTAAGGATTTGCTGAATACGGCTTTGTTCGTATTGTCTAAAAACACCAATCTTCAAGAATCGTTGAACGCTTTGAACAGCTTGGTAAATTCCACAGAAAAATCCTTGAAAACCCAAGCTTCTCCCGAGCTACTTGCCAATGTGCTGTATCAGCGTTCGATGGTTTATGAAAAGCTGAACCAGCCAGGCAAGGCGATTGCCGATTTGCGTCGAGTGGTAGAGCTGTATCCGGACAATCCGCACGGTTGGAATGCTTTGGGCTATACCTTGCTGTCCAACGGCAAGGATTTGGACGAGGCTTTCAAAATGGTTCAGACGGCCTATCAAATGGATCCGGAAAGCGCAGCAATTAATGACAGTGTAGGTTGGGCTTATTATCTTAAAGGCGATGCCCAAATGGCTTTGCCGTATATCCAATATGCCTATGAAAAAGAACCTGAAGCCGAAGTCGCCGCGCATTTGGGCGAAGTCCTATGGACGCTTGGAGACCAAGACAAGGCCAAAGAAATCTGGAATGACGGTTTGAAGCACGGAAGCAATCTTCGGGTATTAAAAGAGACAATGTCCAAATTCGGTATAACGCCCAGCAAACCGCATACTCAAAAACACAAATAAAACCGAAAGGCCGTCTGAAAAGCGTTTGATTTCAGACGGCCTATGAAGGAATATCCATGAATTTAAAACAATTATCATCGGTTGCAGCCTTATTGCTTTTAGCTGCTTGTGCGCAGCCAAACTTACCTCAGCAAAACAGTTGGCAAGCAGCAGAGCAGGTGCAGGATTTTAGTGCGGATGGCCGATTGGCTGTCAAAGTGGAAGGAAAAGGCTCTTATGCCAATTTTGACTGGACTTATCAGAACGCGGTTCAAACCATTGATGTGAATACACCATTGGGCAATACCGTTGGCCAGCTGTGTCAAGATAGCGAAGGCGTATTGGCAGTAGACAGTAAGGGTAAGGTTTATCAGGCGGAAACGGCTGAGGAATTGAGCAGACAGCTTTTAGGCTTTGCTTTGCCGGTTCAATATCTGCATATTTGGGCTGATGGTAAACGCGTTGCCAATGCGCCATACAAAATCCTGCCTGATGGCCGTCTGGAGCAGTTTGACTGGACAATATCGCGTACTTTAAATAGTTCAGGACAGCCCAAAATGCTTCAACTTGAGAATGCCAAGTTTAATATCCGCTTGGTGTTCGATACAGTAAATCACTCTTTGGATAAGAATGGACAAACCCGATGCGTAGCACGCAAATAGAGGATGCCATGTCAGTTTCAGAGGAAATCCAAGCCTTTCCTGCGCCGGCTAAATTAAATTTGGATTTGAGGATTACCGGCCGCAGAAGCGATGGTTATCATAATTTGGAAAGTATTTTCTGTTTGATCGGCTTATATGATACCGTTCATCTGAAAATGCGTACTGATGGGCAGATTATTCTGCATACACCGGTTGAAGGGCTTGAACCTGAGCAAGACTTGACTTATCGGGCGGCTAAATTATTACTGCCATATGCAAGCGTACCGCGCGGCGTCGAAATCTGGTTGGATAAAGTGATTCCGACCGGCGGAGGCTTAGGCGGCGGCAGCTCTGATGCAGCCACGGTTTTAATGGTTTTAAACCAATGGTGGCAATGTGGTTTGAGTAGGCAGCAACTGATTGATTTAGGCGTAAGTCTTGGTGCAGATGTTCCTTTTTTTATTTTTGGCAGAAGTGCTTTTGCCAAAGGCGTGGGCGAGAAGCTGGCTGAAATAGATGTCCCTAAACAGTGGTATGTTGTCGTTAAGCCCCCCGTCCATGTGGCAACCGCTAAAATTTTTGCACATGAATGCTTGACACGGGATTCCAAACCCAGCATAATGCCGACTTTCCAATCGTTACAGCCGTTTCAAAATGATATGCAAGCGGTTGTGTTTCAGGAATATCCTGAAGTTTGGAAGGCTTATACTGAGTTATCCCAATATGGTTGTGCATTAATGACCGGTTCCGGGGCTTGTTTGTTTATAGCAAGTGAATCTCATCAAGAAGCAAATACAATTTACCAACAGGTTTCTCAATCATATGAGGCTTATTGTGTGGAAGGATTAGATATTCATCCTCTATTTCATATGATTTAGTAAGTTGGGGAGTCGTCAAGCGGTTAAGACACTGGATTTTGATTCCAGCATGCGAAGGTTCGAATCCTTCCTCCCCAGCCAAACCCTTTGTTGGGGAGTCGTCAAGCGGTTAAGACACTGGATTTTGATTCCAGCATGCGAAGGTTCGAATCCTTCCTCCCCAGCC
>NZ_JBQCVS010000004.1:95793-144402 GCF_051958155.1 Neisseria sp. P0014.S009
GGGGAGTCGTCAAGCGGTTAAGACACTGGATTTTGATTCCAGCATGCGAAGGTTCGAATCCTTCCTCCCCAGCCAAATAAAAGCGTGTAAGTTTTCTTACACGCTTTTTTACGCTAAGAGCAAAATAACGCTGAAAAACTTTTTTTTACCCGTTTTTACGAGTATAATCGCATAAATTAGTGTCTTAGACATGGGGCAAAGGGAAGCGTAATGTTTTCTGAGCGTAAATCGAATTTAGAATCAGGTGAAGATATGGCTGCTTATGACAGTTTAATGGTGTTTACCGGTAATGCAAATCCGGAATTGGCGCAACGTGTTGTCAAACATTTGGATATTTCACTCGGTGAAGCCACCGTTTCCAAATTCTCTGATGGTGAAGTAGCCATTGAATTGTTGGAAAATGTGCGTGGTCGCGATGTGTTTATTTTGCAACCTACCTGCGCGCCAACCAATGACAACCTGATGGAAATTTTGACTATGGCCGATGCACTCAAACGTGCTTCTGCCGGTCGTATTACTGCCGCAATTCCTTACTTTGGTTATGCGCGTCAGGATCGCCGTCCTCGCTCTGTTCGTGTACCGATTTCTGCTAAATTGGTAGCGAATATGTTGTACTCAGCCGGTATTGACCGCGTATTGACTGTTGACTTGCATGCCGACCAAATCCAAGGTTTCTTCGATATTCCGGTAGATAATATTTACGCTACCCCGATTTTGTTGAACGATATTAAACAACAGCGCATTGAGAACCTGACTGTTGTCAGCCCTGACATTGGTGGTGTTGTACGTGCACGTGCTGTTGCTAAATCTTTAAATGCTGATTTGGCCATTATCGACAAACGTCGTCCTAAAGCCAACGTGGCTGAAGTGATGAACATTATTGGCGATATTCAAGGCCGTACTTGCTTGATCGTAGATGATATGATCGATACGGCAAACACCTTGTGTAAAGCAGCCGTTGCCCTGAAAGAGCGCGGTGCAGATCGTGTATTGGCATACGCCAGCCATGCAGTATTCTCCGGTGAAGCAGTGAATCGAATTGCTTCTTCCGAAATTGACCAAATAGTTGTGACAGATACCATTCCGTTGTCTGAAGCAGCTAAAAAATGTGAACGTATCCGTCAAGTTACCATTGCCGGTTTGCTGGCTGAGACGGTACGCCGTATCAGTAATGAAGAATCCGTCTCATATCTTTTCAATGAAGATGTGATGACTGGCGGCATGTTGCTGCCATAACTCGATGTCGTCTTAAGCTGGTCGCGGCCGATGACGACGATTTTATCTAAATTGGAGTATTAAACATGACTTACGAAATTCAAGCCTCTGTTCGCGAAGCCCAAGGCACTGGTGCGAGCCGCCGCCTGCGTCGCGAAGGCCAAATCCCTGGCATCCTGTACGGTGAAGGTCAAGAGCCTGTTGCTATCGTTGTAGACCACAAAACTGTATTCTACGCATTGGAAAAAGAATCTTTCCATACTGCTTTGATTAAACTGTCTTTGAACGGTGAAACTAAAGACGTTATCGTGCGTGACTTCCAAATGCACCCATTCCGTCGCGAAGTTCAACACATCGACTTCCAAGCTGTAAAAGCTGACCAAGTTGTACGTATCCGTGTTCCTCTGCACATTGTTAACGCTGAAAACTCTCAAGCTGTTAAATTGCAAGGTGGCCGCGTATCTCTGTTGAACACTTCTGTTGAAGTAGTTGCTTTGCCTGCAAACATTCCTGCTTTCTTGGAGCTGGATTGTGCATCAGTAGTTGCCGGAGATATTCTGCACTTGTCAGACATCAAATTGCCAGAAGGTGTTGAAAGCGTTTCTCTGAAACGTAACGAAAACCTGGCTGTTGCTACTGTTACCGGTAAAAAACGCTAATAGGTAGTTAATATAAGAAAACCGTATCAGATAAATCTGATACGGTTTTTGTTTTGCATATAAAATCATTTGCTATAAAACTTGGGTAAATGTAATAGCATATGCACTTTATAAGAATGAAGCAATTTCATTGCGAAGTTTATTAAGAAAGCGTCCATGCCGTACCCATTGTGCGGCTGATTCATAATCCTGTTGTTCAAATGCTTGTTGTAAATCTTGATATAGGTTGCTTTGTACTTCTTGGATTTCTTGATCCAGCGCTCGGATGGCATCATGGTTTTGTTCCATTTGTGCATCCATCAATGTTTCCCGCCATTCCATCTGCTGCATGAGGAATTCTGGTGAAAACGAAGTGTGTTCAGGTGCATCAGCATCGATATTTTGGCTTTTCAAGAGATAAGCGGCTCGATCAATAGGGCTTTTTAATGTGCGGTAGGCGTCATTAATTGTAGAAGACATCATAACGGCTTGTTTCTGCTCAAAAGCTGAAGCAGAAGCAAATTTATCGGGATGAAAACGGGCAGCTAAAGCTCGATAGATCTGTTCGAGTGCTTCGGTATCAATATTGAAAGATGGCTCAAGCTGAAAGAGGTTGAAGTATTGAGACATGATATTAAAGGAAAAAATCTAAAGAAGAGGATTATTTTACGATATAATCCAGAAACTGTTTATACGAAAGGAAAACAATATGACCGGTAAGGTGCAACACAATAAAGGCAAAATACGAGACAATGCCTTAAAAGCCTTAGTCAAATCTGATTTGTTCCGACACAAAGTAGAACGAAAAAGAAAAGGCAAGGGTAGCTATAATAGGCAAGAAGCCAAAAAATGGCGGGATGGTTTTGATACTTTCTCGCCATTTTTGATATTTTAAACGTGGAAGCTCTCGCCACAGCCGCAGGAGTCTTTAACGTTTGGGTTTTCAAATTTGAAACCTTCCTGCAAGCCTTCTTTAGTGTAATCAACTTGCGTGCCGTCCAAATAAACCAAGCTTTTCGGGTCAATATAAACGCGTGCGCCGTGTTCTTCAAAAATCAGGTCATCCTCGTTCACTTCATCGACAAATTCAAGGTTGTATGCCATGCCCGAGCAGCCGCTGGTTTTCACACCCAAACGCACGCCCAAGCCTTTGCCGCGTTTAGTTAGGTAGTTGTTGATGTGTTTGGCTGCGTTTTCTGTGATGGTAATCATGCTTTTTTCCTCATTTCGCAATCATTTTCTGTTTTGCCTGCTTTTTTATTTCAGACGGCCTCTTGATTTTCAGGCCGTCTGAAAACGTTGTTTTGCCCACTCTATTGCGGCGGCAATGGCAGCTTTAGCCTGCGGACTGTTTTTCCAACAGGTTGAGCCGGTCAATTTTGCCCCTAGTTCCAAAACATCGTCCAAATCCGCTGCCGCCAGTGTGGCAACATCATCCAAACCCATTTGCTGCAAACGCTGTAATATGGTTTTACCTATGCCTTTGACAGCAAGTAGGGATTGGACTTCTTCATCGGTAAAAGGCATATCGTCTTCTTTGATTTTGCAGGTACTGGCGCACTTACTATGGCAGTTGGTGCCTATCAAGCCGATTTAGACATTAATGTCTGCAAACTAAGTATCTGGCAAACAAGATTATTTGTTTTCCTGACGTTTGCGATAGTCGGCAACGGCTGCTTTTACTGCATCTTCAGCTAAGATGGAGCAGTGGATTTTAACTGGAGGTAATTCCAACTCTTCGGCAATTTCGCTGTTTTTGATTGCCAGTGCATCGTCAAGGCTTTTGCCTTTGACCCACTCGGTGATCAGGCTGGAAGACGCGATGGCAGAACCGCAACCGTAAGTTTTGAATTTTGCATCTTCGATAATACCCTCATCGTTTACTTTGATTTGCAGACGCATTACGTCACCGCAGGCCGGTGCGCCGACCATGCCGGTACCGACAGATTCGTCGTTTTTGTCGAAAGTGCCGACGTTGCGGGGGTTTTCGTAGTGGTCGATTACTTTATCGCTGTATGCCATGATGTGGTTTCCTTTGTGTTTTTAGTGGTGTAAATGGTTTGTTTACGAATGTTCAGACGGCCTGAAGTTTAGATTTTGCACGCGCCGCCTTCGCAGCCGTCATCATTCTCTGAATCAACGCCGCCTTCTACAGTAACGCCGTCAAAATCTTCGAGCAGGTTGTCGAGATTGTCGAGGTCGAGTTCTTGTTCGTCCATGGGTCTGTATCCTTAATTTGAAGGTTGTGGCTTTTAGGTCGTCTGAAAAGGTCTTTTATGGTTTTCAGACGACTTTTTTTGTTTTTTTAATGTATAAATTGGGTAGGTTATCAGACCTAACGTTTTGAGCAAGTTTACGGTTTCGGTGGGTTCACAATTCAACCTACGCTTGCTTTTTGCAGAAATTATAACTTTCTTAAACTATCAAAATCATCTTTGTTAAACTCAATTTTCGCACTTCTCTTCACTCCATCTTTATAGAATGGTGTAATCGTGCGTCCTCTAGGTAAAGTCTCGTTTTTAATTATAAATGGAACTAGAAAAGTTCTCTCTATATCAACTTGAATATTTTCAAAATCCTTAAAGAAATCATCAAATTCTTTTTGAGTTAAAGTTTTATTATCATTTGTTAATAATGTCCCAGCTTGATAAATAACAAGCCAAATATTCGTTCCTTTCTCTTCTTCATTTTCCTTAGGTTTAATTTTGACCAGTCCGTCATCTTGTTCTCCCTCTTCAATACAATAATTTTCCAACGCAACAATTGAGTATATTCCATTATTGTATTCAAAATGCTTTTTCAAAGTTTTCATTTTAATAGTCTCCTAAGGTTAGTTAAATTAACATCAAAAATACATAAAACAATCAAAGATTAAGTAGTCTAAATTATCAACCCAATCTAAGTTTACTTGATTTGGCTTTTAGGTCGTCTGAAAAGGTCTCTTGCTATTTTCATACGACCTTTTCTCTTGATTAATGCGCCGCCCATTCAATCGAGTTCAAATCAATACCTTCTTTAAACATTTCCCACAGCGGAGACAGTTCTCGCAGTTTGCCGATTTTGGATTTGATCAGTTCTGCTGCGAATTGGACTTCTTCTTCAGTGGTCATACGGCCGAAGGTGATGCGCAGGGAAGAGTGCGCCAATTCGTCGTTGCGGCCGAGCGCGCGTAAAACGTAGCTTGGTTCAAGACTGGCAGAAGTACAGGCGGAGCCGCTGGATACGGCGAGTTCTTTAACCGCCATAATCAGGCTTTCGCCTTCGACGAAGTTGAAGCTGACGTTCAGGTTGTTCGGAGCGCGGTGTTCGAGGTCGCCGTTGATGTAGACTTCTTCGATGCCTTCGATACCTTTGAGGAAGATATCGCGCAGTTTCAAGTAGTGAGCAGTGTCTTGTGCCAATTCTTCTTTGGCAATGCGGAAGGCTTCGCCCATGCCGACGATTTGGTGGGTCGGCAATGTGCCGGAACGGAAACCGCGTTCGTGGCCGCCGCCGTGCATTTGGGCTTCGAGGCGGACGCGTGGTTTACGGCGTACATACAGGGCGCCGATGCCTTTAGGGCCGTATACTTTGTGGCCGGACATGGACAACAAATCAACTTTGGCGGCTTCAACATCGACAGGCACTTTACCGCATGCTTGTGCTGCGTCAACGTGGAAAATGATTTTGCGTTCGCGGCAGATTTCGCCAATGGCAGGAATATCTTGAACCACACCGATTTCGTTGTTTACCCACATTACGGAAACAAGGATGGTGTCTTCGCGGATGGCGGCTTTCAGTACGTCTAAATCAACCAAACCGTTTTCTTGTACGTCCAGGTAAGTCACTTCGTAACCTTGGCGTTCGAGTTCGCGCATGGTATCGAGCACGGCTTTGTGCTCGGTTTTCACAGTAATGAGGTGGTTGCCTTTGGATTTGTAGAAGTGCGCCGCGCCTTTAATGGCGAGGTTGTTGGATTCGGTCGCGCCGCTGGTAAAAACGATTTCTTTGGAGTCGGCGTTAATCAGGGCTGCAATGTCTGCGCGTGCTTTTTCTACAGCTTCTTCTGCTTCCCAGCCGAAGCTGTGGCTGTTGGAGGCTGGGTTGCCGAAAATATCGGACAGGTAGGGAATCATTTTTTCGGCAACGCGGTGGTCAACGGGAGTGGTGGCGGCGTAGTCGAGGTATACGGGGGTTTTGACGGTCATGGTTTGCTCTTTCGTTTGGTCATCTGCCTGCGGTCTTTGCCGCAAGTCGGTTTAATGAATGTGTGTAAAGGTAACGACATGACTGCTGTCGCTGCAGTTTTTTTGTTCAATGATGCTTTGCAGCGTAACGCCGCTGAGGTAATCATTGATGGTTTTGTTTAAGTTTTCCCAAAGGTCATGGGTCAGACAGGGGGCGCCGTGGTGGCAGTTTGCTTTGCTGCCGCATTGTGTGGCATCCAGTCGGTCTTCGGCTGCGGAGATGATTTGTGCAATATTGATTTGCTCGGCGGGAGCGGCAAGGATATAACCTCCGCCAGGGCCGCGTAGGCTTTCAACCAATCCGGCACGGCGCAGCTTGCTGAATAATTGTTCGAGGTAGGAGAGCGATATGCTTTGTCGTTCGCTGATGGCACTGAGTTTGACAGCGCCGGTTTGCGCGTTCATCGCCAAATCTATCATGGCGGTTACTGCAAATCGCCCTTTGGTAGTCAGTCTCATGGTGTGGTTGCCTGTGTGGGCGTTTTTATTAGTGGAGGGAATTGTCTAATATCTGAGTGTTTCAGTCAAGTATGTGGTGGCTCGGTTTGATTGTTTGTTTAAATGGTGGCATGGGTTGATTTTTAAATCGGAAAATATTTTCTTTATTTTTCTTCAATTTGAATTTAAGGCCGTCTGAAAAAAAGCTATCAACCCTACAAATATCAGGGTTAAAATGTTTTGATTTAATATTGATACTGATATAGATTATCAAAATTATTCTTAAAATTTAGTTGTTTTGATGGAGTAAAATAATGAGGTGTTTGAAATGTTCAGACGGCCTTGACCATCCATCTTTACCTTAACAGAGGCAATCGACAATGAAATGTGATTTAAGCAAAATAACCTGTATCGAAGACTTGCGCCTTGTTGCCAAACGTAAAATGCCGCGTATGTTTTATGACTATATTGACTCAGGCTCTTGGACGGAAACCACTTATCGTGAAAATACTTCGGATTTTAAAGACATCCGTTTCCGCCAAAAGGTATTGGTTAATATGGAGGGACGAAGTCTCGAAACCAAAATGATTGGGCAGGATGTGAAAATGCCGGTAGCGATTGCGCCGACCGGTTTCACGGGCATGGCGCATGCCGACGGCGAAATCTTGGCGGCACGGGCGGCGGAAAAATTTGGTATTCCGTTTACGCTGTCGACCATGTCCATTTGTTCGATTGAAGATGTAGCTGAAAACACCAGCTCGCCGTTTTGGTTTCAGCTTTATGTGATGCGCGACCGCGAGTTTATGGAGAACCTGATTAAGCGTGCGAAGGATGCCAAATGTTCGGCTTTGGTATTGACTGCCGATTTGCAGGTTTTGGGTCAGCGCCACAAAGACATTAAAAACGGCCTGTCTGCGCCGCCGAAACCGACCATCGCCAATTTAATCAATTTGGCGACTAAGCCGGAATGGTGCATGAAAATGCTGAACACGGAACGCCGCACTTTCCGCAATATTGTCGGTCATGCGAAAAACGTGGGCGATTTGTCTTCGCTGTCTTCATGGACTTCTGAACAATTCGATCCGCGCCTGAGCTGGGATGATGTGGCGCGTATTAAAGATTTGTGGGGTGGCAAGCTGATCATCAAAGGCATTATGGAACCTGAAGATGCAGAAAAGGCAGCGAAAAGCGGCGCGGATGCATTGGTCGTTTCCAATCATGGCGGCCGTCAGCTTGACGATACTGTGTCTGCCATTAAGGCTTTGCCGGATGTGGTCAGCGCGGTGGGCAGCGACATCGAGGTTTGGATGGACAGTGGTATCCGCAGCGGTCAGGATATTTTGAAGGCTTGGGCTTTGGGTGCGAAAGGTACGATGATAGGCCGGGCGTTCCTGTATGGTTTGGGTGCGTATGGTGAAGAAGGCGTAACCCGTGCGCTGGAAATCCTGTATAAAGAAATGGATATTTCCATGGCGTTTACCGGTCATCGCAATATTCAAGATGTGGATTCCAGCATTTTGCGTTCTACGCGTTGGGCTCAAGATGAATTTTAATTTTTAAACATAAGAAAAGGCCGTCTGAAAATCTGTTTTCAGACGGCCTTTTTATAGACGGCTATTTCTCGTTTTTGCGATACCATTCGATGAAGGCATCGGGTTTGACGAAGCCTAATAAGGCTTCGCTATGACTACCGTCGGCGCGGACAACAAACACGCCCGGAGGGCCGAAGAGGCCGTATTCTTTCAGTAATGCCTGATGGTCGGGAGTGTTGGCGGTCACGTCGATTTGGAAGAAGCGCTGCATATCGACCGCTTCGTGTACTTGCGGTTGGTTGAGTGTGTAGGCGGCCATTTCTTTGCAGGATACGCACCAGTCGGCGTAGAAATCAATCAGCACAGGCTTGCTTGGGTCGGCTTTCAAGGCGGCATCCATAGCGGCTTTGAGTTCGCCGACATCGGTAAACATCTTGCCGTGGTCGGTTTCTTGTCCGGCTTCGGATGGTGGTACCAGCGTTAAGAAGTGGTGCAGGGCGGTGGTTTGTTTATTAAAGCTTTGCCAGCCAAACCATGAGCCGCCAATCAGCAGTAAAAAGCCCAATATGGCGGCAACTGTTTTCAGACGGCCTTTTTGTTTGCCGGATTTCGCCAAAAGCATAAGGGCGGGAACAATCATCAGCAAGGTGTAGAGGCCGACTACTGCGAAATAAGGCAGATGCGGTGTGGCAAGGTATACGGCAACGGCCAGCAGAATGAAGCCGAATGCGTATTTGATGCCGTTCATCCAGTCGCCTGCTTTAGGCAGGATATGGCCGCCGAATGTGCCGATGATGATGAGCGGCACGCCGGTGCCGAGTGCCAAAACATAAAGCGCAAGTCCGCCCAAGACGGCATCGCCGGTCTGGCCGATATAGCCCAAAGCAAATGCCAGCGGAGGTGCAACGCAAGGGCCGACAATCAGCGCGGACAAAATACCCATGATGAAGACGGAAATGATTTTGCCGCCGGAGAGTTTGTTGCTTTGGTTTTGGAAATAGGATTGGACGGAGTTGGGCAGTTGGATATTGAAGAGGCCGAACATAGACAGCGCCAGTATCACCATCAACGCGGCGGCGGCAAGTACGACCCACGGCTGTTGCAGCCATACGGTCAACAGCGCACCGGTCAAGCCGGCAATCACGCCGACCAAGGTATAGGTCAGCGCCAAGCCTTGTACATACACCATCGACAAGGTAAACGCGCGGCCTTTGCCGGCTTTTTTATCGCCCACGACAATACTGGAAACAATCGGCAGGAGCGGATACATACAGGCGGTAAAGCTTAAGCCCAAACCTGCGACAAAAAACGCCAACAGGTTGGCGTTTAAAGTATCCCAAGAGAGCTTGAAGCGGCTGCTGTCGGGATTGTTTGTAGCGGGCTGCGTGGGCATTTGACCGTCTGAAGAGGCGGACGGTTGCAAAAAGCGGTCTTTAGCAGAAACCGGCTCATCGCTTTGGGGCTGGTAAACCCCGTTGCCTTTTACGTCAAACTCAGTGTCCACAGGCGGATAACACACACCCACTTCGGCGCAGCCTTGATAAGTCAGTGTCAGTTTGTATTGCGGCGCGGCTTGTTTGTAAGGCAGGTCAACCTGTGCGGTATGGTGGTAAACCGTTTGTTTGCCGAAGAATTCGTCTTCTTTTTCTTCGCCTTTGCTGAATTTGGGTTCGCCTAGGATTTTGTCAGGATTGGTCGCTGCAACGATTTTGGACTGGTACATATAGTAGCCGTCAGCGATTTTGAACTGCACGCTGATGCCTTGGTCGGTTACATTGACTTGAGGTACAAAGGCTTGCTCAGGGGGCAGCAAATCATTGGCATCTACTGCGAATGCGAAGCTGCTCAAGCCTAAAAATGCAATGAGGAAATAAAGGAATTTTTTCATAGTATCTACGGAGATGCCGTTGAGAAACCGTCATTATAAATGATGGGAAAAACAATCGGCTTAATTTAAGTTAAAGATTACGCGAGTTGTCTAATTCTTTTGAATTATATCGGATTGCAGTTAACCGTACATGAGCGATAGTCTCATGTTATCGTTCAATTTATGCCAAAGGCCGTCTGAAATGTTCAGACGGCCTTTGTTGCTATTCGGCTTGGCTTTAAGGATAAGCGATATAAGCGTAAGCAGAATGGTTGTGTATCGATTCGAAGTTTTCGCTTTCGACGACGAATGATTCGATGCGTTTGTCTGCAATTAACACCGTGGCCACATCACGAACCATGTCTTCGACAAACTTCGGATTTTCGTACGCCTTTTCCGTTACATACTTCTCGTCAGGGCGTTTGAGCAAACCGTAGAGCTGGCAGCTTGCCTGTGCTTCAACGTAATCGATGATTTCTTCAATACCTACATCCGCGTTTGCAATCAGACTGACCGTCACATGCGAACGTTGGTTGTGCGCGCCGTATTCGGAAATTTCTTTGGAACACGGACACAATGAAGTAACCGGAACCATTACTTTCAGGCAGTGGCTGTATGTACCGTTTTTGATTTCGCCGGTCAGGGTAACATCATAGTCAAGCAGCGATTGGATGCCGGAGACAGGCGCACTTTTTTTGCGGAAAAACGGGAAGGTAACGCTGATTTTGCCGGAATGGGAATCCAACAGGGCAACCATATCGGCGGTCAGCTTGTGCAGCGTATCGAAATCCAAAGCATCGGTTTGTTTTTCCATCAGGGCGACAAAGCGCGACATATGCGTGCCTTTTTGGTCGGCAGGCAGGAAAACCGTCATGGTCAGGCGGGCGACGGTGGATTGTTCGCCTTCTTTGCTTTTGAGGGAGATTGGAAAGCGCAGGTCTTTGATGCCGACCTGATTAATCGGCAGGTTGCGTAAATCGCGGCTGGATTGCACGTCTGCAATGGCGTTCATGCGTGGTATGTCCTTCATGATAGGATTGTTGAGATGCGTGTGGAGGGAATCGGCTCGTGTCGGCCGATTTGCAAATGCGAGATTATATCACTTGCTTTATCCGCCTGCATTGATTGTTTCTATTTTTCAGATAGTGATAAAATCTTCGATTATTCACATCTATATAGGCAGAGACCAAATGAAATTCGCCACGAAAGCCATTCATTCCAGCTACGATTGCGACGAACACAACCGTGCGCTGATGCCGCCGATTTATCAAAACAGTATGTTTGCGTTGCACGAGATTGGCGAAAATGTGCCTTACCGCTACTCGCGCCTGAGCAACCCGACCCGTCAGGTATTGGAAGATACCGTTGCCGATTTGGAGCACGGTGCGGCCGGTTTTGCGTTTTCCAGCGGCATGGCGGGGATTGATGCCGTGTGGCGTACTTTCCTGCGCCCGGGCGATACCATTGTCGCTGTCGCCGATATTTACGGCGGCGCTTATGATTTATTGGTCGATGTTTATCAAAAATGGGGTGTGAACGTTGTTTTTGCCGATTTGGGCAATCCGGATAATTTGGACGAGCTGCTTAACGCACACAATGTCAAACTGGTTTGGCTGGAAACGCCGTCCAATCCGCTTTTGCGCTTGGTAGACATCAAAGCGCTCGCCGCGAAAGCCAAGGCAGCTGGTGCGCTGGTCGGTATCGACAACACCTTTGCCACGCCGTATCTGCAACAGCCGTTGGATATGGGTTGCGATTTTGTGTTCCATTCCGCTACCAAATATTTGTGCGGCCATTCGGACGTACTGATGGGCATAGTCGTTGCCAAAACCAAAGAGCTGGCGCAGCCTTTGCACGACATGATGGTGCATACCGGCGCGATTGCAGGCCCGATGGACTGCTGGCTGGTGTTGCGCGGTATTAAAACGTTGGCCTTGCGCATGAACGCCCATTGCCAAAACGCACTCGAAATCGCGCGCCGTTTGGAAGCTCATCCTGCCATTGAAAAAGTGTTCTATCCCGGCATGCCGTCTCACGAACATTACGAACTCGCCAAAGCACAAATGCCCAAAGGCATCGGCGGCGTGGTGACGGTTTACCTCAAAAACGACACGCGTGAAGCGGCCAATAGCGTGATTAAAAACATGAAACTGGTCAAAATGGCTTCCAGCCTAGGCGGCGTGGAAAGTTTGGTCAACCATTGCTATTCCCAATCCCACAGCGGCGTACCGCATGATGTGAAAATGGAAATGGGCATCAAAGTCGGCCTGCTGCGTTTCTCTGTCGGTATCGAAGATGTGGACGATATTTGGAGCGATATTTCTAAAGCATTGGATACGACTTTGTAAATAAGGCTTAAAGGTCGTCTGAAGGTGGATAGTTTTTCAGACGGTCTTTTGCAATAATTAAGGAATGAATATGAAAACATTATTCGGTGCATTGATGAGTATGGTAGTTTTGGCAGCTTGTACATCTCCTTCAGCATCTCAGCCTGAACAAGCCTCTAAAGTGCAGGTACAAACTCAACAAACGGCGCAACCTACTTTAGCCGCCAAATGGCGTGTTGTTGCTTTCAATAAATTTACTGAAAAAGATTTGGCCGGTACTGATGCCTATCTGGATTTGAGCGAGATGCCTAAGGCGTATGGCAAGATGGGGTGTAACGGTATGATGTTTCAAGCGAATGTAATCGGAGCGGGCAAAATTGATTTTGGCCATATTGCGGTAAGCATGATGCTGTGTGAAGACATGAAGCTGGAAGATGCGTTTTTGCGCAAACAAAGCGTGTGGAACTATCGTTTTGATGGTAACGATTTGATTTTGGAACAAAAAGGCATCAGTATCCGTTTGCGTCGTGAATAATCTTAAAGGCCGTCTGAAAATAAATATTTCAGACGGCCTTTTGAATCTTTATAATAAGCCCTATTTGAAACTGATACCAAATATCAAGGAAACCTATTATGGCAGCTTCTCCAGAAGCCAAGTTTACCGAAGAAAAAGTCTTGTGGATCAAACACCATACGCCCAAGCTGATGACTTTTGCCATCAGCCGTCCAGAGTCCTACCGTTTTTCGGCAGGACAGTTTTCGCGCCTTGGTTTCCGTGACGGCGAGGGCTTTATTTGGCGCGCGTATTCAGTCGTGTCTGCCGAATACGCCGATACGCTTGAGTATTTCGCGGTATTAATCGAAGGCGGCCCGATGTCGGCGCGTTTTGCCGCGATGAAAGAGGATGATACTATTTTGCTGGATAAAACGGCTACCGGTTTTCTCTTGCCCGAGCGTTTCCCCGACGGCAAAGATTTGGTTATGCTCTGCACGGGTTCCGGCATTGCGCCTTTCCTCTCCATTATCGAGCAGCCTGAAATCTGGCAGCGTTTCGACCGTTTGGTTTTGGCGCATTCCGTCTCTTACGCCGACGAGTTGATTTTCAACCAGCGCCTTGCCGATTTGAAAGAGCATCCGCTGATTGAAGAATATTTCCATAAATTCACTTTTGTTCCGGTTACCACGCGTGAGGAAACGGAAGGCGCATTGAGCGGCAAACGGATTCCCGAATTGCTGAAGAATGGCGGCTTGGAAGAAAAAGTCGGCTTCAAGTTCACCAAGGCCGATACGCGCTTTATGGTTTGCGGCAATCCGGCAATGGTCAAAGACACTTTCCAAGCGCTAATGGATTTGGGCTACGCCATGCACCGCAACCGTATCCCCGGCGAAATTATGATGGAAAATGGTTTTTAACAGATAAATGGTCAAAGGCCGTCTGAAAGTTTCAGACGGCCTTCAATATTAAATAAATATAAACCGAAAAACAGAGAAAATATGAATATCAAACAAATTATCCAAGCCCTGCCCAAAGCCGAGCTGCACGTCCATATCGAAGGGACGTTTGAGCCGGAGTTGATGTTTGAAATCGCCAAGCGCAACCATATAGCGATTCCTTATGAAAATGTCGATGCGGTACGGCAGGCTTATGATTTTCATAATCTGCAGTCGTTTTTGGATATTTATTATGCCGGTGCCGGCGTATTGTTGCACGAGGCGGATTTTTACGATTTGACCCGCGCGTATCTTAAGCGTTGCCATGAAGACAATGTCGTGCATACGGAAATATTTTTCGATCCGCAAACCCATACTGCGCGGGGTGTGGCGTTTGAAACCGTGATTAACGGCATTGTCCGTGCCTGTCGTGAAGCTGAGCAGCAATGGGGTATAAGCACGCGTTTGATTATGTGTTTCCTGCGGCATTTGTCGGAAGAAAGCGCATTTGAAACCTTAAATCAGGCTTTGCCTTATAAAGAACACATCATCGGCGTAGGCTTGGATTCGAGCGAATTGGGGCATCCGCCGTCCAAGTTTGAGCGCGTGTTTGTGCAGGCGCGGGCGGAGGGTTTGTTGACGGTGGCCCATGCCGGAGAAGAAGGACCGCCGGAATATGTTTATGAGGCTTTGGACTTACTGCATGTCCGCCGTATCGATCATGGCGTACGGGCGGAAGAAGATGAGGCCTTGATGGCGCGTTTGATTGCAGAGCAAATGCCGTTGACCGTTTGCCCGTTGAGCAATTTGAAATTGAAAGTATTTCCGGAGATGGCGAAACACAATTTGCGCCGTATGTTGCAACGCGGCGTGTTGGTAACCGTCAATTCCGATGATCCGGCGTATTTCGGCGGCTATATGAACCGCAATTTTGAAGCGCTTGCCGAGGCTTTGGATTTGAGTACGGAAGAAGTCAAAACCTTGTGCGCCAATTCGTTCCGCGCTTCGTTTTTGAGCGAGGCGGAAAAGGAAGAATGGATACGGAAGATTGAAAGTTTTCATGTTGAATAACGATAAAAGGCCGTCTGAAAAAGCTTCAGACGGCCTTTTATGATGGCGGTTAATAGTCGACTTTGATTTTAGGCGTTTCCTGAGCGGCTTTGTATTCTTCTTCCAATTCAAAGCGCAGCGGATACAAATTCAATTTTTCCATCAGCAGGCGGTCGCCGTCTTCGTCCGGATTGCCCGTAGTCAGCAGCTTGTCGCCGTAGAAAATCGAGTTTGCGCCAGCCATGAAACACATGGCCTGCATGGATTCCGGCATATTGCTGCGGCCTGCGGACAGGCGAACGTAACTGTGCGGCATGGTAATGCGCGCGACGGCGATGGTGCGGACAAATTCCGTCCAGTCCAAATCTTCGGCATCGGCCAGCGGCGTGCCTTCTACTTTGACCAACTGGTTAATCGGTACGCTTTCGGGCTGAGGATCGAGGTTGGCAAGGCTGGCAATCAGGCCGGCGCGTTCGGCGCGGGTTTCGTTCATACCGACGATGCCGCCGCAGCAGACTTTCAAACCGGCATTGCGGACTTTGCCCAAAGTATCCATGCGGTCTTCGTGTTTACGGGTGTGGATGATGTCGTTGTAGCGTTCGGGGTCGGTGTCGAGGTTGTGGTTGTAGTAGTCCAAACCGGCTTTTTTGAAGTCTTCAGCCATGCCGTCTTCGAGCATGCCGAAGGTGCCGCACACTTCCATGCCCAAGCCTTTCACCGCGCTGATGATTTCGGAAACGACAGCCACGTCTTTGGGTTTGGGGCCGCGCCATGCCGCGCCCATGCAGAAACGGCTGGCGCCGCGCGATTGGGCAATTTTGGCTTTTTCGACGATTTCGTCCACGTCCATCATCTGCTCTTTGCCCAGATTGGTGTTGTGGTGTGCCGATTGCGGGCAGTAGGCGCAGTCTTCGGGACAGCCGCCGGTTTTGATGGAGAGCAGGGTGGAAAGTTGGATTTCGCGCGGGTTGAAGTTTTGGCGGTGGATTTCGGTGGCTTGGAAAACGAGGTCGAGGAAAGGCAGTCCAAACAAAGCCTCGACATCGCATTTTTTCCAATAACGCGCAGTCGGATGCGGCTTGCGCTCGGTTTGACGGCGCAAGGCTACGGGAGATACGGTCATAGTGTGTTCTTTCGTGTTTACAGCGACGCAGTGTCGCTGACGGCTTGACTGCCGGCGCAATGACGGCAGCAGCAGGTTTGAAATCAATATAAAAGGCCGTCTGAAACGGCGCAGCAAGTGTAACGCTTTTGATAATGTAGAGCAAATGTTTCAGACGGCCTGAAATATGGTCTGCCCGGGTTTGCTATAATCGCATTTTTAATTTTTCCGTTTTCTTATGAACGCGCCCAAAGCCTTCGCCGTACTCGGCCCGACAGCCGGCGGTAAAACCGCACTGGCCTTAAATATTGCCCAATCGTTGCCGGTGGAAATCATCAGTTTGGATTCCGCGCTGGTGTATCACGGCATGGACATCGGTACGGCCAAGCCGATTGCCGAAGAGCTTGCCGCCGTACCGCATCATTTGATTGATATTATCTCGCCGCTGGAAAGTTACAGCGCGGCGGATTTTGTCGGCGACTGCGTGCGCTTGGTGAATGAAATACATGCGCGCGGTCGCTATCCGCTGATTGTCGGTGGCACAATGATGTATTTCCACGCGCTGACGGAAGGTTTGAACGATTTGCCTGGCGCAGATACGGCGGTGCGCGCACAGCTTCAGGCGGAAAAAAACGAACATGGTCTGGTAGGCCTGTATCACCGTTTGCAGGAAGTTGACCCGATTACGGCAAGCCGTCTGAAAGCCAATGACAGCCAGCGTATTGAACGCGCTTTGGAAGTCTATCTTTTGACCGGCAAGCCTTTGAGCGAACATTTCACAGAGCAGAAGCAGGCTGCGCCTTTATTGGATTTATGTACGGTTGCCCTTATCCCCGAAGAGCGCCATTTGTTACACCGTCAAATCGAAAAACGCTTTTTAAGTATGCTGGAACACGGTTTCCTCGATGAAATGCACGCCTTACGCCGCGATTATCCGCAGCTGCATGCCGATATGCCGTCTATGCGCTGCGTGGGCTACCGTCAGGCTTGGGATTATCTCGAAGGCGAAACCGATTATGACACCTTTGTCGAAAAAGGCATTGTCGCCACGCGCCAGCTTGCCAAACGCCAGTTGACCTGGTTGCGGAAAATTCCTTTGGCGCACACGTTAGATCCTTACGCAGACAGTGATTATGTTCAGGCGGCCTTAGCCTTGGCGCGTCAGCATTTTCAGGAATAATCTATGCTGAACACGCCACCACTTGCGCCTAAAACATTGGCCGCGCTAAAAGAATTGGGTATTTGTACACTGGAAGATTTACAGGAAATCGGCGCAGTCCGATCGTTTCTATTGCTGAAAGCATCGGGTTTGACCGTAACCAAAAGCACTTTGTGGCAACTGGACGCGTTGGTTTCAGGAATGGATGTCCGGCATATTTCCGAGGAGAGAAAGACGGAACTGGGCGAGGCATTGAAAAATCATCCGCCTGTTGCCGTTTTCCCTTCGCAAAGCGATACGGAAGCCTTTATGCGGCTGGCGATAGAACAGGCCAGACAATCGGCGGCATTGGGTGAGGTGCCGGTTGGCGCGGTCATCGTATATCAAGGTAAGGCAATCGCAGCGGCACACAATACCTGCATTGGCGACCACAATGTCAGCCATCATGCCGAAATCAACGCACTTGCCGCCGCAGGCAAAGCCTTGCAAAACTACCGTTTGGAAGATTGCGATGTGTACATCACATTAGAGCCTTGCTCCATGTGCGCATCTGCTTTGATACAGGCGCGGGTCGGGCGTGTGATTTATGGTGCGGCTGAAGCCAAAACCGGTGCGGCAGGCAGCGTGGTCGATTTATTTGCCGACAAACGTCTGAACAAGCATACCGCAATTTTGGGCAGCATATTGGCAGAAGAATGCCAAAGCGTATTGCAGGATTTCTTTGCGGCCAAACGTAAGGCCGTCTGAATTTCAGACGGCCTGTCAGCAAAAACATTTTATTTTAAATTTTCGGATTTCCCATGTCAGTCAATCATTACGAAAACTTCCCAGTCGGCTCCATTGTGCTGCCACGCCGTTTGCGCAAGCCGGTTCATGCCGTTTATGCTTTTGCACGGACGGCGGACGATATTGCCGACGAAGGCAATGCCGAAGCAGTCAAACGCCTGCGCCAACTGGACAAACTGAAGGCAGAGTTAGACCGCATTACACAAGGTGGGAAACCGCAAACGGCTTTGATGCAGCGTTTGTATAACGAAGCGATTGAGCCGTTTCAATTGCCGTTGCAGCCGTTTTATGATTTGCTGGCGGCGTTCAGTCAGGATGTGGTTAAAACCCGTTATGAAAACTTTGGCGAATTGATTGCCTATTGCCGTTTGTCCGCCAATCCTGTGGGGCGCATTATGCTGCATTTGTACGGGCAAACCGATGAAGTGAGCATGGCGCAAAGCGACGGCATTTGCACTGCCTTGCAGCTGATTAATTTCTGGCAGGACGTGGCGGTGGATTGGCAGAAAGGGCGCGTGTACATCCCCCAGGAAGATTTGCAGAAGTTCAAAGTTAGCGAAGAACAGATTGCGGCCGGTAAAGCCGACTTTGCTTTTCAACGATTGATGGCGCACGAGTGCCAACGTGCCTTTCAAATGCTGAAGGCCGGCTCGCCGTTGGGCAAAACCCTCAAAGGGCGAATCGGTTTTGAGCTGCGCATGATTATTGTCGGCGGCCAGTTGATTTTGCAGAAGCTGGACGGTTGCAAATATGACGTGTTTAACCAGCGGCCGCTGTTGGATAAAAAAGACTGGATGATTATCATCAAACGGGCTTTGATGAAGAAATAAAAAGAGGCCGTCTGAAATAGATGTTTCAGACGGCCTTGATGTTTTCGATTAGCGGTTTTTCAAACGGTTGATGCGGTTATCCAAAGAAGGATGGGTGCTGAACCAAGAATCTTTGGCTTCACTGGCAATGCCCATTGCCGTCATGGTTTGCGGCAAATCGCTGGGGTTGCCTTTCAAGCGTTGCAGGGCGGCAATCATTTTCGGCGCGCCCACCAGTTTTGCAGCGCCCGCATCGGCGCGGTATTCGCGTTGGCGGCTGAACCACATCACAATGATGCTAGCGAGGAAGCCGAATACGATCTGCAATACTATGCTGACCATGAAATATGTACCTTGCGAAGTGCTGCCGTCATTATTGCGCGCTACCATGCTGGAAACGATACGCGCCAAGAAGACGACAAAAGTATTCACAATACCTTGAATCAGCGTCAGCGTTACCATATCGCCGTTGCCGACGTGCGCCATTTCATGCGCTAAAACAGCTTCGACTTCATCGCGGGTCATGTGGTCGAGCAGGCCGGTGCTGACAGCGACGAGCGAGCTGTTTTTGGTTGCGCCGGTTGCAAAGGCGTTAGGCTCGGGAGAGTCGTAAATGGCTACTTCCGGCGTTTTCAGATTCCATTGGCGGGCTTGCGCTTCAACAGTTGCCAACAGCCAAGCTTCTTCTTCGCTTTGGGGTTGGTCGATGACGACGGCGCCGACCGAATGTTTGGCGATGGTTTTTGACATCAGCAGGGAGACAATCGAGCCGCTGAAGCCGACGACTGCGGAATAAGCCAACAGGCTGCCGACTTGGTCGGTACTGTTGATGCCCAAGATGGCCAAAATAACACGGATGACAACCAGAACTGCGATATTGGTTGCGATAAATAAGAAAATGCGTTTCACCGATTATTCCTTTTTAGTGTGGTTTGTGAGGTGATTTTTATATGGGCGCATTGTCTCAAAAACTCTATAGAGATGAAACAGCATGATAGGCAAAGGTATGCAAATTCAAAGCAATTGAAGCAAAGGCCGTCTGAAAAGGTAGTCTCAACCAGTGAGAATCGCTTTTCAGACGGCCTTTGATAGGTAAAACTATCTGCCGGCTTCTTCCAGCCAGTTGCGCGGTATAAGGAATTGATTGAGGCGTGCTTCGGGTGAACCTTCTTCCGGCACATATTGATACTCGAAGCGTACCAAAGGCGGCATGGACATCAAAATGCTTTCCGTACGGCCGCCGCTTTGCAGGCCGAACAGCGTGCCTCTGTCCCAAACCAAGTTAAACTCGACATAGCGTCCGCGACGGTAGAGTTGGAAATCTCGTTCACGTTCTCCATAAGGCGTGTTTTTGCGTTTGGCCACAATCGGCAGATACGCTGCGATATAGCCTTCCCCGACTGCCTTGATAAAGTTCAAGCAGGTATCGAAATCCCAACGGTTTAAATCGTCAAAAAACAGGCCGCCCACGCCGCGTGTTTCGTTACGGTGTTTCAAATAGAAATATTCGTCACACCATTGTTTGAATTCAGGATAAACCGATTCGCCAAATGGCGCGCATACGTCCCGCGCCACTGTGTGCCAATGCACGATATCTTCCTCAAAAGGATAAAACGGCGTCAAATCAAAGCCGCCGCCAAACCACCAAACCGGCTCGGCATTTTCAGGATAGGCAATAAAAAAGCGCACATTGGCATGGCTGGTTGGAACATAAGGATTTTTCGGATGAATGACCAGCGATACGCCCATGGCTTCAAACGCCGCGCCTGCCAATTCCGGACGATGGGCAGTGGCAGAAGCCGGCATTTTGGTTCCCTTTACATGCGAAAAATTTACACCAGCCTGCTCGAATACTGCGCCGTTTTTCAATACGCGGGTTTCGCCGATACCCAGTTTCCCCGTCCATGCTTCATGCACAAATTCGGCTTCGCCATCTTCTTGCTCCAACGCGGCGCAGATTTGGTTTTGCAGGGTTTTGAGGAGGGTGAGAACGGATTCTGTGTGCATGATATATCCTTGATGGTTTCGTACTTGCAAAATGACAGGGTGAAAGATGATTTAAGCTGTTGAAACTGAGTGTTATCTTTCTATTGCTTTGTTATGGGTAAATTTTGCATGGGTCTATCTGGCAACTAAGTTTTACTCATCAGCAATAGATTGAAAGGGATCGATGATGTTGCGATACCTTTCAGACGGCCTTGATTTATTCAGTAAAAAAAGTATGTGCGCCCAAATAGTTTTTTGCGTAGAACGGAGTGGAAAGTTTTTCGGTTTTGATGGTTTTACCGCTGCTGGGGGCGTGAATAAATTCGCCGTTGCCGATGTAGAGGCCGACATGGGAATATTTGTGTGCGCCGCCGGTATTGAAGAAGACAAGATCGCCGGCTTTCAATTTGCTGTCGGGAATTTTTCGGCTGGCTGCGGCCATATCGCGTGCGGTGCGTGGCAGATTGACGTTGAGGGCGTTTTTATAGACGAATTGGATCATGCCGCTACAGTCAAAGCCTGTGGCTGTGGTGCTGCCTCCCCATTTGTAGGGCGTACCGATCAGGCCTAGGCTGTGAAGCATCAATTCCTGCGAACCTTGGGTGTGGTCGATATGGGAAATGCGGACAGGTTGGATTGTTCTGGCGGTTGTTTGCGGCTTGTGGGATTTATGCTTGCCAGTGGTGCCGCAGGAGGCCAACAATAAGCAGGTGGTACAAACAAATAGGGTTTTGCAGATGAGTCGAGACATGGTGAATTCCTCCGGCTGCATGATTTTTGTTTTCAGACGGCCTCTATAATAATCCTTCTATGGGCAGGATGGACAGGATTTTTGAAGTCATCCGTTTCCAGAACTTGGCTTCGGGTTCGTGTGCGTAAGTTCGTTTTTCGCTTGGGTCATACCAGTATAGTTTGTTGTAATTGCCAAGCGTTACCTGATAGGCGTAGCTTGGGGTGGTCGTTACGAGGGTACGCTGCATTTGGCCTGCGATTTCGGGGCTTTCAATGACGACGCCCATTTCGGTATTGAGGCGTGCGGAACGTGGGTCGAGGTTGAATGAGCCGATGAAAATGCGTTTCTCGTCCACGATGAAAGTTTTGGCATGCAAGCTGGTGGCGGAGCTACCGGTCAAGCCGCGGTCTTTGGAGGTCGGAACGGCGTGGTTGGGTTGAAGCTCATAGAGTTTAACTCCGGCTTTAAGCAAGGGCTTGCGGTATTTGACGTAGCCGGAATGGACGGCGGCAACGTCGGTCGCCTGGAGGGAATTGGTCAGAACGGTAACATCCACGCCGTTGTGAATCAGCCTTTCTATGGCCTTAACGCCTGATTTTGTGGGTACAAAATAAGGGGAAACAAGGTAAACGCTTTTTTCAGGTTGCTTGAGGGCGTCTTGCAGGCGTTCGGAAATAGGCGGTTTGTGCCGGTCGCGGTCTAAGCCTTTGGCCGGGTCATCGCTGATCAGGCGTGTGCTGACACTTTGCCACTCCATAAGGTTACTCTGCATTTTTTGATAGAGGTTGGAGTGTTCGATGCTTTGACGGTAGCGGATGAGCGTTTGATTTTTATCTTGGTCGGTGTAATCAAGCTCTGCCAATCCTTTTTGCATGTTTCCCCGTTTGATGATGCTGGTCGCGTTATAGGCGGAGTGGCTTGCCCAATAGCGGTCGAAGTCTTGGGAAACTTCGGTTACTACGCGGCCTGTGGCGAGGATATCGAGGTCGGCAAAAATGGTATCGTCGTTAACCTTAAAATATTCGTCGCCGATATTGCGTCCGCCCAAAATGGTGGCACGGTTGTCGGCGGTAAACGATTTATTGTGCATTCTGCGGTTAAGTCGCGGGAAGTCGGCAACGTAGCCGAGTGCACGCCATTTTCTGAAAATAAAGGGATTAAACAGACGGACTTCGATATTGGGATGATTGTCGAGTGCAAGTAGGAGATCATCCATGCCGTTGGTGTTGTTGTCGTCCAGAAGCAAACGCACACGGACGCCGCGTTCGGCCGCGCGATGAATCAGGTTGAAGAGAAGCTTGCCGGAGATGTCGTTGTGCCAGATATAGTACTGCAAATCGAGGGTATGGTCGGCGGATTCAATCAGGGCGGCACGGGCGACAAAGGCTTCATGGGCATCGTTCAACAGATAGATATGGGAAACATCGGTCTTGGAGGATGTAGAAGGAATGCCTAATGCGCTGTCCAGCCGCGGCGTTGCAGGTATGTCAAGATAACTGCTTTGGGTGCGTTCGTCCAATGAAGGCAAAAACGCGGCGCAACCGCCCAATAGCAGGGTATAAAGAAAGGGAAGATGAAATTTCATGGGGAACCGGTACAAACAATCCCTACCTAAATGACATTTAGGCAGGGATTGAAGTGAAATTAGGTTGCTTGAATCAGCTTAGAAGGCAACATAACTTGCCGGATTGACCGGTTTGCCGTTTTGACGGATTTCAAAGTGCAACTGAGTGCGGGATGCATCAGTATTACCCATGTGCGCAATGGTTTGACCGCGTTTCACGGTTTGGTTTTCATTAACCAGCAGGCGTTGGTTGTGGCCGTATGCGCTCAAGAATGAGGAGTTGTGTTGGATGATGACCAAGTTGCCGTAACCGCGCAAGCCTGAGCCTGCGTAAACGACTTTACCGTCTGCCGCTGCAACAACAGGCTGGCCTTGCGTACCGGCGATATCTACACCTTTATTGCTGCCGCCGAAGTTGGCGATAACGTTACCGGTAGTCGGACGTTGCCATGTGATGCCGCTGACGTTGCGGCTGCTGCCGGTAGATACGGTTGGTGTATTTGCAGGAGTGCTTGGGGCCGGAGCAGTGGTTGTAGTTGTTGGAGTAGAAGGTTTGCTTGCAGAAGCTGCAGGTGCAACGTAGCCTTCAGGTTTCACGCGCAGGGTTTGGCCTACGCTGATGGTGTTGTCGGCCAGGTTATTCCAAGCACGCAGATTGTCTTGGGTAATATTGTAGCGTTTGGAGATGTTGTAAACGGTATCGCCACGAACAACGGTATGTGTCGCTGCATTAATATCAACAGGCGCGTAAGAAGGCGTGTAAGTGCCGGTGCTGCCGCTGTTGTACGTTGGAGCAGGTGTACTTGCCGGCGGAGTGTATGGCGCATCTGTCGCTGGGCTGGTGTTGGTATTGTAAGGCGCTGCACCGTAAGGATTGTCAGCGGTAGAACTTGTTGTTGCCCCACCGCTTTGTGTGCCGACGACTACAGGAGCCGGTTGTTGGCTGGCACAGGCTGCAAGTAATAAAACCAAAGCTGCCGATCCGGCATAAGATACACTTTTTTTCAACATGTTAATGACTTTCGTATTCGGGTAATTGTTCTCGTCGGGGCATATCATAATAAAAATATGCTTGTTTCTCAAGTGTTCGGCTGTTAGGGACTGTTAAGGCGCAGGGATTTCTGACCAAAAGGAAGCGGTTTGCTCCATTTGTCCGTAGGCAGTCAAATCGACTTGCAGCGGGGTAATCGTGATGAAGCCGGACGCGCATTCGCCAAAGTCGGTACCTTCTTCGCTGTCGGAAACATCGCCGACCGGCCCAATCCAATAAATTTGTTCGCCACGTGGATTATACATGGGAACAATGCTTTGTTCATGATGACGACGGCCGAGCCGTGTAATTTTTATGCCTTGGATATCTTCAGGTGCGACGGCAGGGATATTGATGTTCCATAAGATGGGTTTGGAAATAGGTCGTTTGAGAAAGTAGGAAAGCAGCATCCAAGCGGCTTTTTCTGCAGTTTCCCAATAACGGCCGCTTGAATCGGCAAGCGAAAAGGCAATAGCGGGAATACCCATTAGATAAGCTTCCGTTGCGGCGGCAACCGTACCAGAATAAAGCGTATCGTCGCCCATGTTTGCGCCGTTGTTAATACCAGACAAGACTAAGTCGGGTTTGAAGTCGGCAAGGGCATGTTGGCCGACATGAATGCAGTCGGTGGGGGTGCCATTCACATAGTAAAACCCGTTTTCCGCCTGTTTCAGTTGTAAAGGACGGTCTAAAGTCAGGGAATTGCTGACGCCGCTGCGATCGCGTTCGGGCGCAACCACCCTGACATTGGCAAATTCTGCGCACACTCTTGCCAAAACAGCCAAACCAGGCGCAAGATAACCATCGTCGTTTGAGATTAATATGTTCATGTGACAATATTGTGTCTATCGGTAAGATGGGCGGTATTGTACTGGTTTGCTTGAGCGATTGTCCATGAATCGGCAACGTTTGGGCGGAAAGGATAATAATGAAACATTATGAGTTAGACCCCAAAGCTTTATTGGGCGGCGTGATTGCTTCAGACGGCAATCAGGAGATTGTTCAGCTTTCACTGCAGAAGGATAATGAAATTCCGGCATATGAGGCGGATGCGATTATTTTGCTTTTGGTTTTAAACGGCAAAGCCGAAATCAAAACGGTGGGCGAAGTTTTGCAAACCGAAGGCTTGCAAGTTATCCGTCTTGAGCCGATGGAAGCGCACAGCATTCGCGCGTTGGCCGATAACACCAATATTTTGGTTATCAAACAATTGATTCACGAAACCGGTCTCAGCAAACGTTTGAGATTTGGAAGTTGCTGTCTGTAATGCAATAAAGGCCGTCTGAAAAGTTTCAGACGGCCTTTTTAAAATCAACTAGATTTATTTCAAACCTTTTTTCACCAAGTCTTCATAACCGCCATGGTTAGTTACGTTGGTGTAGCCGGCTTTTTTCAGCTCAGTCAGCGCGGCTTCTGCACGGCGGCCGCTGCGGCAGTAGAGGTTTACCGGTGCGTTTTTATCCGGGCTGACGGATTTGATGCGGTCAACGATTTGGTCATGCGGAATATTGAGCGCACCTTGCAAATGGCCTTCTTTAAATTCTTCGGCAGAGCGGACATCAATCCAAACGCCTTTTGCTTTTGCAGGCTGTGCCGCAATTTTTTCAACTTTAGGCATAGAGGCAGCGGAAGTGGCCAAAGGAGTGGCAACAGCGGCGGCAAAAAGTACGGCGGTCAGCAGTTTCTTCATGGTTCAATCTCCTATTAGACAGAAAACAATATGATAACTTTATCAGTTTAGCATTTCATCAGGCCGTCTGAAAGGGGAGTCGGCTTTCAGACGGCCTGATTTTACAAACCGATTAGCGTTGGGTTTCTACTGCTTCCAAAGCGCGTAAAGCGTAGGTATAAGCGGCACCAGCGTTCAGGGCGATAGCAGTGGCCAATGCACCGGCGATTTCGCTTTCGGTTGCACCTGCTTTGGCTGCGGCGGCTGCATGCACGCTGATGCAGCTTTCGCAACGCGTGGTAATGGCAACGGCAATGGCGATCAGTTCGCGTGTTTTGGCATCCAGTGCTTCGGCAGCGGCTGCTTGATCCAGTGCGCCGTAGGCTTGCAGCATTTTAGGATGGTTTTTACCCAGTTCGCCGAATGCTTTTTTTACCAAGGCGGTATGTTCAGGCCAGTCTTTAAACATGATATGTCCTTTCTTAAGGTGAGTGGATAAGATAAAAAATCCTATCCGTTTGTGTTTGGTGTGTGTATTATTGCAATAATTGGAAGATTTAAATCGTCAAAACATCTCATTTATTGGTAAAAAACACTATGGATATTTTGGATAGGCTGGTCGAATTGGCGCAGGTAAGAGGCAGCGTGGATGTTCAATGTCTGTTTCAGGGGGAGTGGTATGTACGGCATGAATCAAAGCGTGCGCATGGTTTGGTTCATATCGTAACTGCAGGTTCGGGTTATATCCGAATTGATGGGGAGCAAGAGGCCAGGCTGCTGAGTGCGGGGGATGTCATTTTTTTTCCGCGCAGCGTAGGGCATACTTTGAGCAGCGACAGTAGTTGTGAAAATCTCGGCGTCAGCGTGCTAACGAGTGAAAAAGGCGCATTTAAAGTCAAGCAGAGTCATGCAGGAGGCGATGCGGCTTTGCATCTTTTCTGCGCGCGGTTTGAATATGAAGCGCAGGCGGATATTATGGCGGGACTACCTGATACGGTTTTACTGAATATCAACCATCCTTCTTTACAGTATTTGGTGGCATTGTTGCAATATGAGAGCGGTCAAGCTTTGTCCGGCTCGGTAGCGGTTGTGAACGCATTGGCTTCGGTGTTGCTGGTATTTCTACTTCGAGCCAGCCTGGAGAAAAATGGGGAAGCGCAATTAAGCGGTTTGCTGAATGGTTGGCAGGACAAACGCCTGCGGAATTTGCTTCAGGCAGTAGTGGATAAGCCGGAAGAGGAATGGAATATCGAGAAAATGACTGTGATTGCCAACTTGTCTCGCGCCCAGTTAATGAGGGTATTCAAGCAGCAGACGGGAACAAGCCCGCACGCCTTTGTAAACAGTATTCGCTTACAGCAGGGGGCATTATTGTTGAAACAAACGGCGGATTCGGTTTTATCGGTTGCGCTCTCGGTTGGTTTTCAATCGGAAACGCATTTTGGCAAGGCATTTAAAAAGCAATATGGGATATCGCCGGGGCAATATCGTAAGAATGATCGTACTGATGAGGCGGCAGTACAAGCGGAAGAAATGCCGATTTACTTTATTTGAACAGATGACAAAAGGCCGTCTGAAAGTGTAAAAATGAAATCTAAGATTTCCGAAACACTTTTCAGACGGCCTTAATTTTAAAACGTATCAATCAAACAGGATTAGTCCAGTTTTTTGAAATGACGGCGACGTTCCAATTCGCTCAGGTAGCGTTTACGCAGGCGGATGGATTGTGGCGTAATTTCAACCAGTTCATCATCGTCAATGAACTCAACTGCACCTTCCAAAGTCAATTTGATCGGCGTAGTCAGGCGTACGGCTTCATCTGTACCGCTGGCACGGACGTTGGTCAGTTTTTTACCTTTCAGAGGGTTTACCACCAAGTCGTTGTCGCGGCTGTGAATACCGATAATCATGCCTTCGTAGACTTTGTCGTTTGGAGAAACGAACATACGGCCGCGGTCTTCCAAGTTCCATAGGGCGTAAGCAACGGCTTCACCTTGCTCTTGAGAAACCAGTACGCCGTTGTGACGGCCGGGCATATCAGGTTTAACCGGAGCATAGTCGTCAAAAACGTGGCTCATCAAGCCGGTACCGCGAGTCAAGGTCATAAATTCACCTTGGAAACCGATCAGGCCGCGTGCAGGAATGTGGTACTCCAGACGGGTACGGCCATTGCCGTCGCTTTCCATATTAGTCAATTCGCCACGGCGACGGCCAAGCTCTTCCATAACGGCACCTTGGTTGTCATCCGGTACGTCCACGGTCAGGTTTTCGTAAGGCTCGCATTTTTGACCGTTGATTTCACGGAATACCACGCGCGGCTTACCGACTGCCAATTCAAAGCCTTCGCGGCGCATGTTTTCCAACAAAATGGTCAAGTGCAATTCGCCGCGGCCGGAAACGCGGAATACATCAGCATCGGCAGTATCTTCAACACGCAGGGCAACGTTGGTCAGCAATTCTTTTTGCAGGCGGTCGCGGATTTGGCGGGAAGTCACGAATTTGCCTTCAGTACCGGCCAAAGGAGAAGTATTGACCATAAAGTCCATGGTCAGGGTCGGTTCGTCCACGCTCAACATTGGCAAGCCTTTAGGATTGTCTTTGTCGGTAATGGTTACGCCGATACCGATGTCTTCGATACCGGAAATAATCACGATATCGCCGGCTTCAGCTTCTTCCAAGGGTACGCGTTCCAAGCCTTGGAAACCTAACAGTTGGTTGATGCGGCCTTGGGCAACTTGTTCTTCATGATTCATAACGGCAACGACTTGGCCGGGTTTGATGCGGCCGTTCAGGATGCGGCCGATACCGAGGCGGCCGGTATAGTTGTCGTAGTCCAGTTGGGAAATTTGCAGTTGCAGCGTTTCGTCCGCGCTGCCGCTTGGTGCAGGCGTGTGTTTCAAAATGGTCTCGAACAGAGGACGCATATCGCTGCTCTCGTCGTTTTCATCCAGTTTGGCAAAGCCGGACAGGCCGGAAGCATAGACGATAGGGAAGTCCAATTGTTCGTCGGTTGCACCCAAGTTGTCGAAGAGTTCGAAAGTTTGGTCGATAACCCAGCTTGGACGGGCAGACGGTTTGTCGATTTTGTTGATAACAACGATAGGTTTCAGACCCAAAGCCAAGGCTTTTTTGGTCACGAAACGGGTTTGCGGCATAGGGCCTTCTTGTGCGTCAACCAACAGTACGACGCAGTCAACCATGCCCAATACACGTTCCACTTCGCCACCAAAATCGGCGTGTCCCGGGGTATCTACGATGTTGATATGGTAGCCTTCGTATTCGATGGCGGTATTTTTAGCGAGAATGGTAATGCCGCGCTCTTTTTCAAGATCGTTGCTGTCCATGACGCGTTCTTCGACTTGTTGGTTGGAACGGAATGTACCGGACTGGCGCAGCAATTGGTCAACTAATGTGGTTTTGCCATGGTCGACGTGGGCGATGATGGCAATATTGCGGATTTGTTTCATGATGATTTATGTGTTTCAGCTAGGTGCTTAAAAAAAAAGATAACTGGTAATTATAGCATGATTCCTAAGTGTTGACCGAATAGAAGAGTCAAAAAAATGAGGCAAAAGCAGTTGAGAATAATTCATAATTAAATTTGATTGATTTTGTTGGATTATTTGCTTTTATTTATGGTTAACGAATGTAAATGTTTTTGAATAATGCAATGGATTCTTAATACTAATGTCAAAAAAATATTATTAAAAACAGGGGATTAATTTTTCAGACGGCCTTTTAAGCGGGTTAAATTTTTTGATAATTGTTTGTATTTTAAATAGAAAATTTGTCAAAAGTGCTACTTATGCATACAATTACCTCATTCCATAACAACACACGAATCTTCATTTCGTGATTATCAACTTTTAAAAGAAAGAGAAAGAATTATGCAAGGCAACCAAGCAGTTATTGATTACATGAACGAATTATTGTCTGGTGAGTTGGCTGCTCGCGACCAATATTTTATCCACTCTCGCCTGTACTCTGAATGGGGTTACACCAAACTGTTTGAACGTTTGAACCACGAGATGGAAGAAGAAACCACTCACGCCGAAGACTTCATCCGTCGTATCCTGATGTTGGGCGGCACTCCTAAAATGACCCGTGCCGAACTGAACATCGGTACTGACGTAATCTCTTGCCTGAAAGCAGACTTGAACACTGAATACGAAGTACGCGATGCGCTGAAAAAAGGTATCAAATTGTGCGAAGAAGCTCAAGACTACGTTACCCGCGATTTGATGATTGCCCAACTGAAAGACACTGAAGAAGATCACGCTCACTGGTTGGAACAACAACTGCGTCTGATCGAATTGGTCGGCGAAGGCAACTACTACCAAAGCCAACTGTAATCTAGCCTATAACATATAAGGAGCTGAATATGAAAGGTAATATCTCAGTTATTCGCGAGCTGAACAAAAACTTAGGCTTGTTGCTAATTACCATCAACCAATACTTCCTGCATGCCCGCATTTTGAAAAACTGGGGCTTTGAAGAATTGGGCGAACACTTCTTCAAACAATCCATCCGCGAAATGAAATCCGCAGACGATTTAATCGAGCGTATTTTGTTCTTGGAAGGCCTGCCTAATCTGCAAGAATTGGGTAAACTGTTGATCGGTGAATCTACCGAAGAAATCATTGCTTGCGATCTGAAAAAAGAGTATGAAAAACATGATACTCTGGTTGCAGCCATCACTCTTGCAGAAGAGCAACAAGACTACGTCAGCCGTGATTTGTTGGAAAAACAAAAAGACATCAACGAAGAACATATCGACTGGCTTGAAACTCAGCAGGAATTGATTGGCAAAGTCGGTTTGCCAAACTACCTGCAAACAGCGGCGCAAGAGGACTAAAACACAAACCACTGCCAAATATAGCAGTCCCTGCTCCCATCGACGGCATATCTTTACGGATATGCCGTTTTCTTTTATGGAAATGCTTAAAGGCTGTCTGAATGTTCAGACGGCCTTGATTTTATATTGCTTTCAAACGGTATAGATAAGTAGTTTCCTTGTTTCTGGCAAACGCCAAAGGATCAGATTCATCTATTGCTTTTTTGTGTTGCGGTTTGGTTTTCAAAATATCGACTACATTGAGCGAGGCCGTCTGAAAGCATTGGTTTAGAAAGTCTTTATCTCGCAAATGCAAGTGTTCTGCCAAGTCGGAAATAATCAGCCAGGCTTCGCCGTTTGGATTTAAGTGCTTGCGTACGCCGTTGAGGAATGCAGTCAGCATGGCATGATTGGGGTCGTAAAGGGCGGTCTCAATGGCGGAGGTCGGTTTTGCCGGCAGCCAAGGCGGATTGCAGACGATAAGGTCGGCGCAGCTTTCGGGAAATAAATCAATCGATTGAATGCTGACAGCTTTATCTAAGCCTAGGCGTTCGAGGTTTGCTGTGGCGCAGCCTATTGCTTTTGGGTTGGTGTCTGTAGCAATGATGTCGGGTACGCCTCGCTTGGCCAAAATGGCGGCAATAACGCCTGAGCCGGTGCCGATGTCAAAGGCCGTCTGAATATGGGGAGCGAGTGGTGCTTGGGCGATTAAATCCAAATATTCGCCACGCAGTGGAGAGAATACGCCGAAAGGAACATGGATTTTTCCATCAAGCTGAGGAATGTCTATGCCTTTTTTGTGCCATTCGTGTGCGCCGATAAAACCCAATAATTGATTCAGCGGCAAAAGAAACGGTTTGTCGTTTGGTGTGTCGTAAACATCGCGAAGGGCGGAGTAGATGTCGGGTGCGCGTGCATTGTCCAGTTGAAAATTCGGTTGGATTTCAACGGCAAGCATATTGAGCAAACGACTTTGCTGAGCTTGTTTCATACGGTGGGCGTGGAAGGCCGTCTGAATATCGGCAGGTGCGCCTTTCTTTTTTTCAGACGGCCTGCGGATACGTTTTTTCATTGCAGATAAGACTTGCTTGGCATTGTGAAAATCGCCAGTCCAAACAGTTGCAGTTTGTGCGTGGGCATTTTTTAAAATTTCTGCTGCACCTGCTTCTTGAATGTAAACCGCCTGCTTGGGCGGCTTTTGTGTACTTTCGTTGCGCCATTCGATGTCGGAGCGGTTGGTAGGGATGGTATGGGGCATAATGCGCTTCAAATCGAGGAAATAGGGGATTAGTTTACTATATTTAGGATGGGTTCGGTTTGAGATGGGCTTTTAATAGTCTGAATTAGACAAAATGTATAAAAAATTCTTAAATTTTAAAATTTAATCTGATATTTTGATAAAAATAGATTGTCGTTTTGTCTAAAATGAGTATAATGCAAAACCAGAACACAATAATCTTAATCAGATTTGGACAAGGAACATCATGCAATTAGACATTGACCGTTTGGTTGCCTATTTTGGCGGTGTAAACGCGCTGGCCGAAGCCCTGAAACAGCACGACCCGGAAAATGCTGCGACCACAGCGGCTATCTACAAATGGCGTACACGCGGTTCCCTGCCTTTGGCTCAGTTGCAAAAACTGACCGCTTTGGCGGAAGCGCAAGGCAGACCGCTTGATTTGAATGCTTTTTTACAAAAAAACGAATCTCTGGAGAGAACAGAAATGACACAAACCAATCGTGTAATTATTTTCGACACTACCATGCGCGACGGCGAGCAGTCGCCCGGTGCGTCCATGACCAAAGAGGAGAAAATCCGTATTGCCCGCCAGTTGGAAAAGATGGGTGTCGATGTGATTGAGGCAGGTTTTGCAGCAGCTAGTCCGGGCGATTTCGAGTCAGTTAATGCGATTGCCAAAATCATCACCAAATCTACAGTTTGCTCATTAGCTCGTGCTGTTGAAAACGATGTGCGCAAAGCAGGCGAAGCTGTTTCCCCTGCTCCGAAAAAACGTATTCACACTTTTATCGCCACCAGCCCGATCCACATGGAGCACAAACTGAAAATGAAGCCGCAGCAGGTCATCGATGCGGCGGTCAAAGCGGTGAAAATTGCCAAAGAATATACTGACGATGTGGAATTTTCTGCTGAAGACGCAGTACGTTCTGATTTGGACTTCCTCGCCAAAATCTTTACGGCGGTTATCGAAGCGGGGGCGACCACCATCAATATTCCCGATACTGTCGGCTACTCCATCCCTTCCGTGTGGTACGAGCGTATCAGCAACATCATCAAAAGCGTGCCCAACGGCGACAAAGTAGTCTGGTCGACCCACTGCCACAACGACTTGGGTATGGCGGTTGCCAACTCGCTGGCCGCTGTTCAGGCAGGCGTGCGCCAGGTGGAATGTACCATCAACGGTTTGGGCGAACGCGCGGGCAATGCTAGCCTTGAAGAAATCGTGATGGCCTTGAAAGTGCGTCATGACCTTTTCGGCTTGGAAACAGGCATCGATACCACGCAAATCGTGCCGGTATCGAAACTGGTATCTACTATTACCGGCTATCCGATTCAGCCAAACAAAGCGGTAGTCGGTGCAAACGCCTTTGCACACGAATCAGGCATCCACCAAGACGGCGTGTTGAAACACCCTGAAACCTATGAAATCATGACTGCCGAATCAGTCGGCTGGTCAACCAACCGTCTGACTTTGGGTAAACTCTCTGGCCGTAATGCTTTCAAAACCAAGTTGGCTGATTTGGGTATTGAGTTGGAAAGCGAAGAGGCATTGAATGCGGCATTCGCACGATTCAAAGAGCTGGCGGATAAGAAGCGCGAAATCTTTGATGAAGACTTGCACGCTTTGGTGTCTGACGAAATGGGCAATATGAATACCGAAAGCTATAAATTCATTTCCCAAAAAATCAGCACCGAAACCGGCGAAGAGCCTCGTGCCAATATTGTGTTCAGTATTCGCGGCGAAGAAAAACACGCTACCGCTACCGGTTCCGGCCCTGTTGACGCGATCTTCAAAGCCATTGAAAGCGTGGCTCAAAGTGGCGCGACTTTGCAGATTTACTCTGTCAACGCGGTGACGCAAGGTACCGAAAGCCAAGGCGAAACTTCTGTCCGCCTGCAACGTGGAGATCGTGTGGTCAACGGTCAAGGCGCAGATACCGACGTGTTGGTGGCGACTGCTAAGGCCTATCTGTCTGCACTGAGCAAGTTAGAATTTGGTCAAGCCAAGCCTAAAGCGCAAGGCAGTGGCATGATTTGATTTATTGAAAAAGTAAAGGCCGTCTGAAATCGTAGTGATGCGTTTCAGACGGCTTTTTTTATTTGGTTAAAGAACGAATCTGTTTATTGAAGTTTAAGCAGTCGGTCTTGTTCGACCGACAATACGCCATTTATTTTTTTGAAATAGGCAATGGCATCTTGAATATTGGTTTTGGCTGATGGACGAATGGCAATGCCGTGCAGGTTTTTATATTCATAAACCAAAGTTGCACCGGAGGTTTTCACTGCTTTTAGCAATGGCACGGAACCGGTTTGGGCATCATAGAAGATAATCAGGTTTCCGGTTGTATCTTGGGCTTGCTGTTGAGATGGAATGGCAGTTGATTGAACGGCAGTGCTTGGGCTTTGGCAGGCATAAAGCAGGGTGGAGAGTAGGACGAATGCTAGGATTTTCATGGCATTAATTCAATTTGATAAAAGAAAAAAGGCCGTCTGAACAATCGTAAAACAAAATCAAAGTTTCCATTTACAATGTTCAGACGGCCTTTGTCAGTTATGCTTCAGGCAATTCCATGGCTAGAACGGTTTGTTCTTGTTTGGCACGGAAAGCAGCCAATTTTTCAGCCAACTCAGGATTTTCGTTGGCCAAAAGTGAAATGGCAAACAGCGCTGCATTGGCCGCACCGGCTTCGCCAATGGCAAATGTGGCAACAGGAACGCCTTTGGGCATTTGCACAATCGAAAGCAGGGAGTCTTCGCCGCGCAGATATTTGCTGGGAACGGGAACGCCCAAGACGGGAACCGTGGTTTTGGCTGCAACCATGCCTGGCAAATGCGCTGCGCCGCCTGCGCCGGCAATGATGGCTTTGATGCCGCGTTCTCGTGCGGTTTCGGCGTATTCAAACATCAAATCAGGCGTACGGTGTGCAGAGACGACACGCGCTTCGTATTCAACGCCGAATTCTTTGAGAAATTGTGCTGCCTGCTGCATCACCGGCCAATCGCTGTTGCTGCCCATAATAATGCCGACTTGGATCATGAGGAAGTTCCTTTTGCTTGAATGGATTAAGGGTAAAAAATATTCAGACGGCCTTGGGGATGACAAGGCCGTCTGAACGTTTATCTTTGTTTGAGACTGATAGAAGCGCGTTTTGCCGCTTCGCTGTTGGGGAAGCTTTGTATCAGTTTGCGCCATGTGCTGCGGGCGATGTCTTTTTGTTGCAGTTTGTATTGGCACTGACCGATACTGTACATGGCATCAGGAGCTTGCGGGCTGTTGCGGAATCGGTTGGCGTAGCGGTTGCCGATTTCGATGACGGATTCGCAGTTCCCCAGACGTTGTTGGCTTTGCAGAAGCAGGTACATATTGCGGCGGGCAATTTCGCTGCCGTTGCCGCCGTCTGCCTCTTTCAGAATGGCTACTGCAGCAGAGAAGTTGTTACGCTGGTAGTATTTTTGCGCCTGATTATAAAGGCGAAATTCGTTTTGCGAAGCTGAGTCTGTTTCAGACGGCACGCTGCCGCCATTGGCCAAATAGTTCATTTTCAGCTTGCGGTCGTCCAATCGCTGGGCTTTGGGGTTGGAAGCCGAAGTAGTCGGACGCTTGATGGTTCGTTGTTGTTCCAATGTGTGCAAGCGTTGATTTAATTCTTCAACCGTGCGTTCCAGTCGGGCAATTTGTATACCTAAGTGGTCAATCTGGGTTTGTGCATCTAAGCGTGGATAGGGGATACTTTTTTCATGCAAAGGCTCGCGCGGAATATCCGGCAGGACAAAGTTGGGATTGTCGGCAGGTTGGGGAGGATGGGAAACGGCGCATGATGCGGCCAATAGAGTAAGCGGCAAAAGAAACAGGGAATGTGATAATGTTTTCATCGGATTGTGTCGTTTTATTTTTTTAGCAGCAGTGTCAAACCGTCGCCGATAGGCAGGGTAATGGGAATAATGCGTGTATCGTGCGGCAGATTTTGGTTGAAATGGCGCAGGATATCCAAGCTGGGTGGATCATTTTCGCCAGCTTCATTCATGACGCGCCCGCCCAATAAGATATTGTCGATGGCAATTACGCCGCCACTCCGTACCAGTTGTAAACAGCGTTCAAAATATTTCGGCGTAGGCGGTTTGTCGGCATCGATAAGCGCCAAGTCATAGCTTTCCGATTCGCCTTGCACAATCAAATCGTCCAAAGTCAGCAAAGCCGGTTGCAGATGAAGCGAGATTTTATGCGCTATGCCTGCTGCCTGCCATGTTTCGCGGGCAATATCGGTAAAGGTTACATTAATGTCGCAAGCCGTGATTTTGCTGTCTTCGGGTAGGGAAAGCGCCATGGCGGTGCTGCTGTAACCGGTAAAGACGCCAACTTCCAAATATTTTTTGGCATTCAACAATTTGGCCAACCACACCAACATGGCTGCCTGCTCTTGGGCGATAGCCATCTTTCCCAGACGATGTGATTGGGTACGCTCGCGCAATGCGGTCAAAACGGGATGTTCGGATTGACCGATGCTGTTAAGGTAATGTTGTAATGCCGGATCGGTATTGTGCGTGTTGGTCGTCATGCCGATACGGGATTAGTCTTGATAGTAGGTGTAGGGTTTTTTGTTGACTTTGGCCGCTTCAAATTCGGCCTGCTCTATCGGATTGAGGGTAACATCCCACAGCAAATGGCGGTTTTCGAGGCGTTGCGCTTCCATTTCGGGATTGTCTTCCATGAGTTTGTCGAGGAATTGGGTAGCTTCGGATTTGTAGTGGTACATGATGTTCTGCCTGAATCGTTGTCAGACCGTCATTATAGCCGATATTTTTTGCCAATACGCTAATTAATCGAACTTCCATAAGGTATAATGGCACGTCTTTTTTAGGCCGTCTGAAGCCTTTGCTCAATGTTTTGCCCCTTCTGCGGCAGAATATTGTGCAAAGGCTTAAGCCAGACAAGTTTCAGACGGCCTTTTTTATTGTGAAAAGAGCTGCTTATGTTAAAAAAATGGCTGCATAAAGTGTTGCCTAAAAAACACGTTAAATCGTTGCCCGAAAAGGAAATTATCCCGCTTGAGCAACACGGCATCCGCGCGGATATGTTGAGCTTTGCCGCAGAGAAAATTGCCAAACGCCTTCATGAAGCCGGTTTTCAGGCTTATGTTGTAGGCGGGGCCGTTCGGGATTTGTTACTCGGGGTTGAGCCCAAAGACTTTGATATCGCAACCGATGCCACGCCGGAGCAAATCCGCAAAGTATTCCGCCGCAGCCGCATTATCGGCCGCCGCTTCCAAATCGTTCATGTGATGATCGGCCCTGAAACCATTGAAGTCACGACGTTCCGCGGTGGCGATAAGGTTCAGCAAAATGCACAAGGCCGCATTATGAAGGACAATACTTACGGCAGTATTGAAGAAGATGCCATGCGTCGCGACTTTACCTGTAATGCGCTGTATTACGACCCGATTAAAGAGGAAATTTGGGACTTTCATCAGGGCGTGGCTGATGTTGCTGATAAAAAATTGGTGATGATAGGCGATCCTGCCGAACGCTATCAGGAAGATCCTGTCCGTATTCTTCGCGCTGTACGTTTATCGGGTAAGTTGGGCTTTGAAGTGGAAGAGCAAACTGCTTTGCCAATTGCTGAATATGCAGGCCGTCTGAAAAATGAGCCGGTGGCCCGTCTTTTTGATGAAATTCTGAAAATCTTGTTTTCCGGTTATTCCCGTGCCTGTTTGAAACGGCTAAACGAGTTGGGCATTCCCGAAGGCATCCATCCGCTTTTAGATGCCTTGAAAACTGCCGAAGCGGCCGATAAACGTATGATTATGTTGGCCTTGAAAAATACCGATGAGCGTATCCGTGCGGATAAGTCCGTTTCTGTCGGTTTCGTATTGGCGGCGGTATTGTGGCCGACACTAAATGCTATGTGGCAACGAAATCTGAGCCATGGACAAAAACCTGTCCCTGCATTGATGGATGCGATGAACACCATGCGAGATACGGTAGAGAAGGGTTGGGGTGTACCGCAACGATTTTCTGCAACCATGCGTGAAGTCTGGCAATTTCAGCCGCAATTTGACAATATGCGCGGCGCACGCCCATATCGCCTGCTATCGCAAACACGTTTCCGAGCCGCTTATGATTTCCTGATTTTGCGTAGCGAGGTTGGCGAGGTTGATAAAGAGATGGCTTCTTGGTGGACAACTTTCCAACATGCCGATGAGGAAACACGCCAGCAAATGACTGCGGCCAATGATCACAAACGTCAGAAACAAAGTGGATCAACCGATGGCAAACCTAAACGTCGCCGCCGTCGTCCGAAAAAGAAAACCACTGAGGCCGAATAAATTATCAAATAAATTTAAGGCCGTCTGAAGCGATTAAATCTTTTGAGATTTGGGCCTTTTTGTATTGCAATAAAAAACCGCAGGCTTTTTAACCTGCGGTTTGCTTTTATGATTTGTTTTCTTCGCTGTCGAGGAAGCTGCGGAGACGGTCGCTGCGGGTAGGGTGGCGCAGCTTGCGCAGGGCTTTGGCTTCGATTTGACGGATACGTTCGCGGGTTACGTCAAATTGTTTGCCGACTTCTTCGAGCGTGTGGTCGGTATTCATATCGATACCGAAACGCATACGCAAAACTTTGGCCTCGCGCGGCGTCAGGCTTTCAAGGATTTCTTTGGTTACTTCGTGCAGGCTGGTGTACATCGCAGCTTCTGCCGGCGCAACGTTGTTGGCATCCTCGATGAAGTCGCCCAAGTGCGAATCGTCGTCATCGCCAATCGGTGTTTCCATGGAAATCGGCTCTTTGGCGATTTTCATGATTTTGCGGATTTTATCTTCCGGCATTTCCATCAGCTCGGCCAGTTTGGCAGAATCCGGCTCTTCACCGGTTTCTTGCAGGTATTGGCGCGAGATACGGTTCATTTTGTTGATGGTTTCAATCATGTGAACCGGAATACGGATGGTACGCGCTTGGTCGGCGATGGAACGGGTAATCGCTTGACGGATCCACCATGTGGCGTAAGTCGAGAACTTGTAGCCGCGGCGGTATTCGAATTTGTCCACGGCTTTCATCAGGCCGATATTGCCTTCTTGAATCAAATCCAGGAACTGCAAGCCGCGGTTGGTGTATTTTTTAGCAATGGAAATAACCAAACGTAAGTTGGCCTGAATCATTTCCTGTTTGGCGGCTGAGGTTTCTTTTTCGCTCAACACCATGTTTTTGTTGATTTCTTTCAACTCTTCGATGGAAATGCGGGTTTCAGCTTCCATATTTGCCAGCTCGGTTTGTTTTTCGAGGATGGCGTGGCGGAAACGATCTAACGCGTTTGCCCATACACGGCCTTTGGCTACTTCTTCTTCTACCCATTCCAAATCGGTAATAGCTGGCAGGAAGTTTTTGATGAAGTAGTCGCGATCCATACGGACGCGGTCGATACAGATGTCGCGGATTTCACGCTCGAGTTTACGGATGTTTTCAACGCGGCTGCGCAGGTTGCTGCTCAGGTTTTCGATTTGACGTGTGGCAAAACGGACTTCTAACAGTTTGTTGGCAATGGCATCACGGTGTTTCAGGTAGTTGGCGTGTTGGCTGCCGTGTTTTTCCAACTGCTTGATCATTTTGCCGTATTCGCTCTCGATAAAGGCGAAGTGTTCCAAAACTTTTTGTTTCAGTTCGGCCAAATGGGCAGCGGATATGGCTTCAGAGTCGCTACCTGAATCGTCTTCATCTTCATCGTCGCTATCTTCATCATCGCTAACGGTTTCGCCTTCTTCGTCATCTGGTTTGGCATTTTCTAAGTGACCTAAGCCCAATTCGTTCAACAAGACTTCATTAGGGTCGATAATGGCTTCAACGACTTCATCCACACGGATTTCGTCGTTGCGGACTTGTTCGATCAAAGCCAGAATTTCGGCAATCGAGCCTGGGCAGGCGGAGATTGCCTGCACCATGTTTTTCAGTGCATTTTCGATTTTTTTGGCGATAATGATTTCGTCTTCACGCGTCAACAGATCGACTTGACCCATTTCACGCATATACATACGCACAGGGTCGGTTGTGCGGCCGAATTCTGAATCTGCACTGGAGAGTGCTGCTTCGGCTTCTTCAACGGCATCGTCGTCGGTCATGGCGGCGGCGTTGTCGCTCAAGAGGATGTCTTCAGCATCGGGAGCTTGCTCGGTTACTTGGATACCCAAGCCGGAAATCATGCTGACGATGTTGTCGATTTGTTCGGCATCGGACATATCGTCGGGCAGGGCGTCGTTAATTTCAGAATAAGTGATGTAGCCGCGTTCTTTACCCATAATAATGAGTTGACGCAGACGGGCGCGCTGCTCTTCGATACTCAAGGGACGGTTGTCATCTTGGTCTTGGTATTCTTCGTAGTTTTGATTTTTAGACATGGATTGCTCTCTAGGTTGATAGGATGCCGACGGTTTACGGTGATGTGGCCGTACCTGAAGGCGGAGCAGAGCTTTTTGTTGTGAAATCAGATTTCACTTTAATACTCTGAGGCCGTCTGAAAATATTACGGATGGAGTGTTCTGCGTGTCATGTTTCGCAGCGTGTGTTTAGATTGTTCAGACGGCCTGAGGGGTTAGTTTTGCTTTGCCGTCAAAAGCGACAGCAATAGTCTTTTTTCATTTTCGGTCAAACCAGTTTGAATACTTTTTTGCTTTAAAGTTTCGATTTGACTGTATTTTAATTCATTTAACAACTTTTTCATGCCGATTTGGAAACTTTCGCAATCTTCTTCGTTATCCCCTTCCATTTCTTCAGAATGAAGGGTCGATAAAAAGATTTGATTGACGGTTTCCTCATAGGGTGAGCCGCGCATATATTCAAGCACTTGTGCAGTTGCAGGAGTCGTATCGTGATGCTTGATTGTTTCGGCCAAATTGGCAAGGCAGGCGAAGTCGCCACTTAAAGCCAGATAATCGGGCAGGTCTATATATGAAGCCCAAGCCGGATTTATCAAGAGGCTGCGTATCTGTCTTTGAACCAGCGTCAGCATGGTTGGCTGTTTGACAGAAATAGGCGGCAGTTTGTAACTTTTTTGTTTGACGTGCCGCTTTGGCGCTTCTTGCCCGAGTAACTGGGCGAGATTGTCTGGGTCAATACCTACCAGCTCGCTGAGTTTTTGTTTCAGAAGATAGCCTAATGCCGGCGCGGCAATCTGAGCCAAAAGCGGAGAACTGGTTTTGACCAATTCTGCTTTGCCTTCTTGTGTATTGAGGTTGAGGCCGTCTGAAAGATGTTCCCAAAAGTATTCCGATAGGGGCTTGCTTTGGTTTAACAAGGCATCTTCAAATTGAGCCTTGCCATAGGCACGGATATAGCTGTCCGGATCGTGTTCTTCGGGTAGGAAGAGAAAATGCAGCGATTTATCGTCTTTTAATTGCGGTAACGCATTTTCCAGCGCGCGCCAAGCCGCTTTACGTCCCGCACTGTCGCCATCAAAACAAAAATAAATACTGTCTGCCTGACGCATCAGAATTTTGATGTGTTCCGCCGTAGTTGCCGTACCCAAAGCCGCTACGCCGTAGCCGACGCCGAACTGCGCCAATGCGACCACGTCCATGTAGCCTTCGACCACCAAAATCCGTCCTGCCTCTTTTACGGCAGCACGCCCTTCATATAGCCCGTAAAGGTTTTTACCTTTGTCAAACAAAGGCGTATCGGGAGAGTTGAGGTATTTGGGTTTTGAGTCGTCCAATACGCGGCCACCAAATCCGATAACCTGCCCACGCGGATTACGGATAGGGAACATAACACGATGGCGAAAGCGGTCGTAATGTTTGCCTTCGTTATCAATGACCATGCCCGTATCCACCAACGCAGTATTCGGATAGGGTTGGAATACTTGTGCCAAAGGTTGCCAACCGTCAGGTGCATAGCCCAAACCATAATGCGCGATGACTTCCGCACTCAAGCCGCGTTTATCCAAATAGGCCTTCGCAGCAGGATTAAATTTCAACTGTTGCGCATAAAAATCTGCTGCCGCTGCTGTCGTTTCTTCCAAAGTCTGTTGTTTTTTCTTACGTTCGGCACGGATTTCGGGGTTGTCTTCCTGCCCACGAACTTTAGGTACCGTCATGCCGACGCGATCAGCCAAAAACTGCACCGCCTCCGGAAACGACAGCCCCTGATGTTCCATCACAAAACCAATCGCTGAACCATGAGCCCCGCAACTGAAGCAATGGTAAAACTGTTTGGTCGGGCTGACTGAAAACGACGGCGTCTTTTCCTTGTGAAACGGACAGCAGGCCATATAGTTTGCCCCGCCTTTCTTCAGCGGAACCTGTTCGTCGATAATATCGACAATATCGACTTTGGACAAAAGCTCGTCAATGAAATCAGATGGAATCATGGTTCGGCAGAAGAGGGTGGACGGAAAACATTTCAGACGGCCTTATAAACAGACAAAGGCCGTCTGAAAATGGAATTTCGAATGAGGGTTGAAATGAGTTTTGTATTATAGCAAATTGTTGTAATACATGTGTCCTATCCTTTTTAGGTAGAGTATTAATAATCGTATTTCATTCATTATTAAGATGGATATGATGTTGCTAAAGCAAAGGCCGTCTGTAAGATATTCAGATGGCCTTTGCTGTTGGTTTATTTTTCTATTTAGTTGCACTTTGATGGTATGAATATGATAATGAACGTATATCCTCGGTTTTAGAAAGGTCGTTTCTCATGAAAGATTTTGCCCGTTTGCTCAATCATCCCGATATTTCCTTTTCTCCGATTCCAGATGCCATTAGAGTTGATAACCCTGCAACAGGTGAGGCTTTGGCGTTTGTCCGTAAGACTGGTTCAGACGGCCTAAAGCTTTTGATTCAAAAGGCTGAAGCAGCACAAAAATTATGGGCGGCAAAAACTGCGTTGGAGCGTGCCGATGTGTTGTGGCGTTGGTATTTTTTGATTAAGGAAAACAAAGAAAAACTGGCGCGGATCATGACGATGGAGCAGGGCAAAAGTCTGGCTGAGGCGCGTGGCGAGATTGATTATGCGGCTTCGTTTGTGCGCTGGTTTGCGGAAGAGGCGCGGCGGATTGACGGCGATGTATTGACGAGTGTGAAAGCATCGCAAAAACTGGTTGTATTGAAACAGCCTGTCGGCGTTACCGCTGCGATTACGCCGTGGAACTTCCCGTCGGCGATGATTGCGCGCAAGGCTGCACCTGCTTTGGCGGTGGGCTGCGCGATGATAGTCAAACCTGCATCGCTCACGCCTTTGAGTGCGTATGCGTTGGCTGTACTGGCCTACGAAGCGGGCGTACCGCAGGATTTGTTGCCTGTTGTCAGCGGCAGTGCTTCGGAAATCAGCCATGAATTTGCTACGAATCCGACTGTACGCAAAATCAGCTTTACTGGCTCGACCGAAGTCGGTGCAAAAATTTTTGCCGACAGTGCGGCAGACATTAAAAAACTCAGTTTGGAACTGGGCGGCAACGCGCCGTTTATCGTGTTTGATGATGCTGATTTGGACAAAGCTGTCGAAGGTGCGCTTGCCAGCAAGTTCCGTAACAGCGGTCAGACCTGCGTCTGCACCAACCGCGTTTACGCTCAATCCGGCATTTACGACGAATTTTGCCGCAAATTGAGTGAAAAAGTGGCTGTGCTCAAATTGGGCAACGGCTTGGAAGATGGCGTAAACCAAGGGCCGCTGATTGAGGAAAAAGCGGTAGAAAAAGTTGAGCAACACATCGCCGATGCATTGGCTAAAGGCGCAAGTTGCCTGACCGGCGGCAAACGCAGCGCGTTGGGTGGAACGTTTTTTGAGCCGACTGTTTTAAGCAACGTTACGGCTCAAATGGCGGTAGCTCGCGAGGAAACCTTCGGGCCTTTGTGTCCAGTGTTCCGTTTTGAAACCGAAGTCGAAGTCATCGAGGCTGCGAACAATACGGAATACGGTTTGGCAGCTTACCTTTTCACCTCCGACACCGCCCGTCAGTGGCGCGTCGGCGAAGCCTTGGAATACGGCATGGTCGGTATCAATACGGGCTTAATCAGTAATGAAGTAGCACCGTTTGGCGGTGTGAAACGCAGCGGTTTGGGACGTGAAGGTAGCAAATATGGTGCGGACGAGTATTTAGAATTGAAATATTTGTGCATTGATGTAGCGGAATAAGGCTTACACAGTAAAGGCCGTCTGAAATTCGGTTTTCAGACGGCCTTTTTTAAACGCAGAAAAGGTATTGGGTAATTTTCATATTATGAGAACGAGCTTTATAAAAAAGCAAAACCATAAGAAATAAAGTTGCAAAAAATTTGTCACATATTTATAAAATTAGTTTGATAACTATTTTATATGTTTTTAATTGCATTAGATGTGTATTCCAAATTTCTGGCAGTAGTTTTTCTTTGAGTGATGGCAGAGGAAATTTTGGGATATATATCGCTGGCAATACAACCGTGAGTAAGGAAGGGTTGGTTCTTTTTGCTCGCACAATGTATGGCTTATACTGATACCGTGGGAACTTTATCCAGGCTGCAATTTTTGGGTATGATTTTTATAAAAAAGGTGATGGGAATGTTGAAGAAATTTTTAATCCTGTTTTGCGTAGCTTTCACCGGCTCATGCAGTTCCTTCCTTTGATGGAGACGGTTTGACAAATGGCTCATATTCTCAAGGGAAACGGCTTGACCCGAATTGTGATCATTATGCTGTCGGCGGTAGTGGCGGCGGTTGCACACCGGCAGGTCAATGGCATCTTAAAGATAAGCAAGGACAAAGAGTGCCATTCTAGCTTTTAAAAATGATTGTAGAACGGGCATTTAATTATTTAGGCCGTCTGAAATTTGGTTTTCAGACGGCCTTTGTTTTAGAGTAGATCCTGGATGGCTGAACGTTCTTCTTCCAATTCGGCCAGTGTGGCGGCGATACGTTTTTGGCTGAATTCGTCCGACAAATCCAAGCCTTGGACGATGCGGTAGCTGCCTTCGTCACAAATGACGGGGAAGCCGAAAATCAAACCTTCGGGAATGCCGTAAGAGCCATCGGATGGAACGCCCATGGTTATCCATTTACCGCTGCTGCCAAGCAACCAGTCGCGCAGGTGGTAGATGGCAGCATTGGCGGCAGAGGCTGCAGATGATGAACCGCGCGCAGCGATAATGGCGGCACCGCGTCCGGCGATTTTCGGCATGAAGACTTCGGTATTCCAGTCGGGTTCGGTAATCATGTCTTGGACGGACTCGCCGTTGCTGGTGGCGTAGCGGTAGTCGGCGTACATGGTTGGGCTGTGGTTGCCCCAAACGCACATTTGCTCGATGGAAGTAATCGGGCGGTTGATTTTTTCGGCAATTTGACTGACGGCACGGTGGTGGTCGAGACGCATCAGGGCGGTGAAATTTTCCGGCGGGATGTCGGGTGCGGATTTCATGGCGATGTAGGCGTTGGTATTGGCCGGATTGCCGACGACGAGGACTTTAACGTTGCGATTGGCAACTTTGTTCAACGCCGCACCTTGTACTTTGAAAATTTCGCCATTGGCGTGCAGCAAATCGGCGCGTTCCATGCCTTGGGTACGCGGACGTGCACCAATCAAGAGGGCGATGTCGGCATCTTTGAAGGCGACTTCGGGGTCGTCTGTGGCGAAGATGTCGGCAAGGAGCGGGAAGGCGCAATCCTGCATTTCCATAATCACGCCGCGCAATGCCTGTTGTGCCTGCGGCAGGTCGAGCAGCTGCAGGATAACGGGTTGGTCGCGTCCTAGCATGATGCCGCCGGCAATGCGGAACAGAGTGGCATAGGCGATTTGGCCTGCCGCGCCGGTAACGGCGATTCGGACGGGTGGTTTGAGGGTCATATTTTTCCTTTTGAAGTCTTTGTTTTACTTGATTTTCGGATTATAGCAGTATTATGGGGAGAATGATGTAGTAAGGCCGTCTGAAATTTGATTTTCAGACGGCCTTGAGTATTTGAAAAGATTATTCGCCGTTTTTCTTTTCAGCTTGTTCTTCTGCTGCTTCATAGGCTTCGACGATTTTCTGCACCAAAGGATGGCGGACAACGTCTTCGCTGGTGAAGGTGTGGAAATACAGGCCTTCTACATCGCGCAGTTTTTCTCGTGCATCTTTCAAGCCGGATTTGATGTTGCGCGGCAGGTCGATTTGGCTGATGTCGCCGGTAATGACTGCTTTGGCACCGAAGCCGATACGGGTCAGGAACATTTTCATTTGTTCGGGCGTGGTGTTTTGCGCTTCGTCCAAAATGACATACGCGCCATTTAAGGTGCGGCCGCGCATATAGGCCAGCGGCGCAATTTCAATCAAACCTTTTTCCATCAGTTTGGTTACACGGTCGAAACCCATCAAATCATACAGTGCATCGTAAAGCGGTCGCAGGTAGGGATCGACTTTTTGTGCCAAATCACCCGGCAGGAAGCCTAATTTTTCGCCTGCTTCGACTGCAGGGCGCACCAAAACGATGCGTTCGATTTGATGTTTTTCCATGGCATCGACTGCGGCGGCAACGGTAAGATAGGTCTTACCCGTACCGGCTGGGCCTAAGCCGAACACGACATCGTGGTTGAGCAAGGCGCGGATATAGCCGTTTTGGCGTGGGGTACGGCCGCCGATGCTGCCGCGTTTGGTGCGGAAATAGTATTGTTGGTCGTGGTGTTTTTCTTCGTGTTTTTCATCTGCGGTTTTGGCTTCAACGGCCGCTAGGCTGATAGCGTTGTCGTCCAAGTCGCCTTTTTCTGCGGCTTCGGCAAGCGACAGCAAGGCACGACGGCCGGCGTGTGCCAGTTCGCCCATGAATGTGAAATGTTCGAAGCGGCGGCTGATTTGGATATCAAGGGCTTTGCCTAAGGCTTCGAGATTGCTGTCGAGCGCGCCGCACAGGCGTTGCAACACGGTATTGTCAATTTCTTCAAACTGCAGATGGACGGTGTGGGTCATATTGGTTTCCGTAAATAAATCTAATTTTTCCGTATTATACCCTTGTTCAGACGGCCTGCTTTATAATACGTCGCTTCTTTTTAATAAACCGTTTCAATCAAAATGAATCACACTGCTTCTCCTCAATCGGAATTTCTGCGCGGTATCAAAGAATGTTCCCCCATGCTGATCGGCTTGTTGCCGTGGGCGCTGATTTTGGGTATGCAGGGTGGGCAGAAAGGCATGAGCTGGCTGGAAATGCTGTTGATGACGGGCATGAACTTTGCCGGAGGTTCGGAATTTGCCGCAGTCAATTTGTGGGCAAATCCTTTGCCGATTCTGCTGATTGCAACGGTAACGTTTATGATTAATTCGCGCCATATCCTGATGGGTGCGGCGATTGCGCCGTATATGAGGGATATGCCGCTGAAAAAGGCGATGCCCGCGCTGTTTTTTATGTGTGATGAAAGCTGGGCAATGGCGTTTGCTGAAATTCAAAAACGTAAGGCGGCAGGTTTGCCTGCATTCAATATGCCGTTTTATGCCGGCGTGTGTTTTATTTTGTATGTAACTTGGATTGGTTTTGCGGCGTTTGGCGCGGCAGTCGGCCCGATGTTCGGCGATGTGGCGGCTTGGGGCTTCGGCATGGCGTTTCCTGCGGTGTTTTTAGTGTTGCTGCGCGGTATGTGGAAGAGCTTTGCGGCTTCACGCCCTTGGTTTGTCAGCCTGATTGTGGCGTGCGCAACTTATTTGACCGTGGATGGCGCATGGTATGTTCCGGCCGGGACGTTGTCGGGCTTGTTGGCGGCGTATGTGTGGGGAGAGCAAAAATGAAGGATTTGTTGTCGCTGCAATCGTTTTTGCTGTTTTTAAGCATGTTGACCGTTACTTATTCAACCCGATTAATCGGCTTTTTTGCATTGCGCAACCGTACATTGAGCCGTCGTGCGCAAGTGGTGATGGAGGCTGCGCCGGGCTGCGTGTTGATTTCTGTAATTGCGCCTTATTTTGTATCGGACAAACCACATGAGCTGATTGCCATTGCTTTGACGGTATTGGCCGCCAGCCGGTTTTCAATGTTGGTAACGGTATTAATCGGGGTCGGTACTTCGGGCATACTCGGTTATTTGATGAAATAAAAAATTTTCAGACGGCCTTACTTGTTATAATGGCCGTCTGAATTTTTTGATAAAGCAAAAACATGGCAAACCAACGACTCATCTATGGCTTTCACGCCGTCAATGCCCGTTTGTGGCAAAACCCGAAATCGATTACCGAACTCTATATCCAAGAGGGCAAATCTGATGCGCGTACCCGCGATGTATTGGATAAAGCGGCCTCTGAAAACGTACGCGTGCATTTTGCCGATGCTGACCGCCTGAATGCCATCAGCAAAGGGGCGCGTCATCAGGGCGTGGTCGGGTTTATCGATGCCTCCAAAAACCATGTTCACTTGGAAGATGTGTTGGAAAACCTGAGCGAACCACCGTTTTTGCTGGTATTGGATGGCATTACCGACCCGCACAACCTTGGCGCGTGTCTGCGTACTGCCGATGCGATGGGTGTACATGCCGTGATTGCGCCCAAAGACAAAAGCGCCGGCCTGAATGCGACCGTCAGCAAAGTTGCCTGTGGCGCGGCGGAAACCGTGCCGTATATTACCGTAACCAATCTTGCCCGTACTTTGCGTGAGCTAAAAGAATACGGCATTTGGATTGTCGGCACGGACATGGGCGGCGACTTCGACCTTTACCACTGCGATTTGCCCGACAGCGTGGCCTGGGTAATGGGCAACGAAGGCGAAGGTATGCGCCGCCTGACGCGCGAACATTGCGATATGCTGGTATCGATTCCGATGTTTGGCACAGTCGAAAGTATGAACGTTTCCGTCAGTGCAGGCATGGTATTGAGCGAAACCCGCCGTCAACGTGTGTTGAAATCGGAAAAATAAAAAGTTTAATTAAAAGGCCGTCTGAATGTTCTTCAGACGGCCTTTTTCAGGTTTTATTCTTTAACCAAAGGACCTGAGACCTTTGCAAAAAAGCCCTTCCTTCGACAGCTGAAACTCCAAAACAGGTTTTCGTCTATTTCCGCTCCTAATT
>NZ_JBQCVS010000005.1:0-141565 GCF_051958155.1 Neisseria sp. P0014.S009
TGACGATTCAGGTACTGTTCGATCGGTTGCCAGTCAATCACTTGATCCAACTTCAATAGCGGGAAACGGTCGATGTGTTTGGCAATCATGGCTTGTGCAGTTTGCCGGAAGAAGGTACTCATGAAAAATCTCCTAAATGTCTTGGTGGTAATTTAGGGGATTTTGGGGGATTTTGTAAAGGTCTCAAACTGCCTTAGCATTGAATGTCCAGATTCCCGGAATGACGGTTTAGAAGTTACCCTAAACCTCAAAAAAAACCTGCACCTTAATCAGTTGGCGGTTTAGTCCGACTTTTGGGGTGCAGATCAAGCTTTCAGACGGTATTTCCTTTAAAACTTCATTTCAAGCGCGAGGCTGAAGTTCCTGCCCGGTGCGGCATACCTTCCATAGTTACTGTCGCCGCCGTGCCGGTTTGCCGTGCTTTCCGCAGTCTGGCGCAAGGATTCCCAAGTAACGTAGCGGTAGTTGCCGATATTGTAGATAGCCGCCCTCAAGGTCAGCCGTTTTTTCAGATTAAGATAGGCGGAAACATCTGCCGTCGACCAAGCAGACGACGCTCTTTTTGCCGAATATCGTTTTTGATCGCCTGCCAGATAAGCAAGTTCATCAGGGTTTTTCCCTTTGGAATAGGTCAGCATAATGTTTGCGCCCCATTTCCCCTCGGGCTGGTCGTATCCGAACCCCAAAACATAACGCGACGGCTGTACCGCATCCAAAGCATAGCTGCGGAGGGACAGTCCCGGCCGGTTGGATACCGATTTCGGTTTGATACGGTTGTACGCCAAAGTCGTGTACAAACCTTCGGGCAGTTTGTGATACACACCGTTCCAGTCGATTTTTCCCAAGATGTTGATGCCTTGGAGCGACATATTTTGGGCATTGTAATAATCGCGTATATCAATCTCTGTCAATTGTCCTGCCTGATTCGGCAATTTGGTTTTTTGATCGGCAACGGCAATCATATCGGTATAACGGTTGCGGAAGCTGCTGATTTCCAAAAAGCCGAAATCGCCCTTCCACTGCAAACCGATTTCGCGGTTGGCTGCCTTTTCCGATTTCAGGGCAGGACGCTGCCAGCCTTTCGGATAATCGTGATAAATGTCTATCCCGAAAAGTTCTTGGAAGGAGGGCGTTCTGAAGCCGCTGGAGGCGCGGTAAGACAAAGAAAAATGCCGGTTCGGTTTGAACACGATGCCGCTGTTCCACGAACGGTCAACATACCGCCCGCTGCGGACGAGTTCTTCCGACGTGGTAAAGTTTTGCCGGTCGTACCTGCCGCCCAAGCTGAAATCGAAATATTTGCCGATTGAAAAACGGTCGTTCAAAGAAATGTGGATATTGCTGCCGTTGATTTTTCTTGGCACGCATTTGCGGGAACGCAGGGTTTCGATGTAGCCGCAGACCGACCCTTCGACGACTTCGGGCTTACCCAAAAGATACTTGTCTCCCTTATCGGTGTAATCCGAGTATTCCGAAATCCTTGCCGCATTGTGGGAAAGCTGTTCGGGGCGGGAGATCGCTTTGGAAGCATCGTAACCGAAGCCCAAAGTCAGATGGTGTTTCGTCCATTTGTTTTTCAGCGACTTCTCAAACGAGGCATTCAAAACATTGTGCTGTTCGCGGTAGTGGAAACGGTCGCTGCTGTCGTAGGAATACGGCTTGTCTGCCGACGCGCGGCAGGATTTGTCCACGGCAGGATACACGGCGCAATTCAGCTTCAGCGTGTTGTTGTCGGTTGCCACGCCCTGTTTGTCAAACGACAACACCGCCTTGTCCGCCCAATTGTCAGAATACGCTTCGTTTTCATAACGGTACAGCAAACCCATACGGCGGCGGCGGTGATGTTCATCTATAAATTTGGTGCGGGAATATTTCAAACCTATGCCCTTGACCCATTTTTCTTTGTTTTTATCCCACGCTTCTATATTCGGCACAAAATACAAGCCGTCGCGGAAATCGTTGCCGTCGTACACCCCGCTCTTGTCGCTAAACTTTTTCGCCTCGTCCGTACCGTAATACTGTTTTTCCGTCATATCGCGGATGTCGTAACGCTGTTTGGTATCCTCAAACACGCCGCCGACATAATGCCTGCCGCCGAAGCGGTAGCCCAGCTTGGCAAGCCACGAACCGCTGCGGTAATCCATCGGATCGGGCAATATCCTGCCGCCGCCTGTGTACGATTGGGCGGACAGGTTTTCGTGGCGCGCCTGCGCCTCCCGCACCATCGCTTCTTCTTCACTGTTTAAAGCCTGACCTTTTGAACGGCGTTCTTCCACCCAGCGGTTGAGCTGGTTTTTCAAATATTTCCCGTTGCCCGCCAATTTTGCCACAGGCTTGAGCTCACTCTCGCCCTCCGCCAGGAAATATTCCGCCTTTTTATTCGGACTCTGAATATCGTATGTCTGGCGGAACGCGTCCAAACGGTCTATGCCGTATTCCACCCCGTCCGCAATATCGCCGTGCGGGCGCGTTTCCCGCCCTTGGCGTTCGGTTCGGATTAACAGCCCTTCCCAACCGTCCTTACTGAAACCCGCGCCGAGCGACTTCATAAATTGGCGGTTTTTACTGCCGTAGGCGGTTTTTGCCTGTATCCCCCAACTTTTGCCGTCTGAAATCAGGTCTGCCGCCTCTTTGGTGCGGAGGGAGACTGCTCCGCCGAGCGCACCGCTGCCGTGATCGGAAGAACCGGCACCTTTGTCGATTTCTACCGTACCGACGTTTTCATATTCGATTTCGTTGATTGCACCGCTGCCGCCGCGTCCGCCGTATCCGCTCAATGCACCCTGCACGGTAAACGCCTGTATTTGGGCAACACCGTCGACCGAAACCGCCACACGGTTTTTATCCACGCCCCGTATCGAATAACCGCCGCTCGCGCCGTTACCTTGTTCGACGACGGCCACGCCCGGATCGTAGCGCGTCAGGTCGCGGATACCGAGTACCTGTTCTTTGTTCAACGTTTCCGACGTTTTGACGATTTTGCCCAAACCGGTCGCCTCTTTCGATCGCCGTCCCACTTTGGCGGCACGGACGGTAATCTCCTTCAATGATTGACTTTGCGCCGCATCAGATGCCGCTGTTTCGGGGTTTGCCGCATATGATGGGAAAGCGGCTGCAATGGCCAAGGCGGTCAGGGTAAGCGGGAATGTATGCCTTCTGTTCATCGTGTTGCCTCCTTGTCATCTTTCTTCGCACCAAATACCACACCGATTTTTTGTTGGGGTTCGGCAAAGCTGCCGCCCAATTCCGATGCATGAGGTCCGTAAAAGCCCCCTGTTACATGAAGGTTCTCGGCTTTAAACGGTTTGGAGGATGTTGCACCCCTGCCAAGCAGGTCGATACCTGTATCACGGGTACGTGCTGCTGCATGGAAACCGTTGTGCTCAATAATACCGTTTTCAATATAGAAGGCAGGTTCTACACCATTTTTCTCCATCAGGGTGCCGGAAAGGGACTTGTTGGCAAAGTTAACGTCGAATTCGGCTTTTGCCGCTTTATCCGCATGGTTATCCCATTGGATCGGCGCGCCGATACGGGCTTCCCATGAACCTCTATAGTGGACATTCCCAATTTTGGGGATGTCTGCCTCGGAAGTGCGGATACCTTTTATGAAAAGGTCGATATTCCTGTATGCAGAAGCGGGTTGGACAGGTGATTTTCCATCCGTGCCTACGCTTTCCGCGTTGTTTCCTTCATTTTTTCCTGCTGTATTTGCTTCCCCGTTATCTTCCTCTGCCGGCAACTCGGAAGAAGCATGACCGTCATCGGTATCATTTTCCAAACCGTCTTCACCGTCTTCAGGCTCTAAACTTTCATTTTCATCATCAGGTCCCGCGCCTTCATGATCGGAATCTTCGTCCTCTGTTGCAGTCGGTTTGACGACGGGACGGTCGGTTTGCATCCGTCCGATTTTCACATAGTTCAGAAAATCGCAGCAGGTTCGGATTGTCGTTTTCCTGCCGTCGGCAAGAACGATGGTTTGAGTATCTTTGACCAAGGAGATTTCACGCCCTTCGACAAGGAGTTTGTCAGGATGGGCAAAGTCGGGCATAGGCTCGGCAATAAACGGACGTGCCTTAGGATCGGCAGCTTCGTCGGCGGCAATTTTCAGCGAATCCAAGATTTTGGTATGCGTTTCAGACGGCACGGAGCTATTTTGTTTGCCTGCGAATACGCCGAATACGCTTTTGTCGTTGCTGATAAACCGTCCGGCAAGCTCTTCTCCGTTATCACCGAAAAAACCGCCCTCAAGCCGCTGATCGGCATCGGCATGGAAAAACAAATGCTCCTTACCGGCATGTTTTTCCGCTAAATCAGGATTGACCTTGGCACTGCCGATAAAGCGGTTGCCGTCCAATTTTGCAGTAATGTTGTAAATGATCAGCGGCTTTTTAGGTTCATCTGGATTATTCTTATTTTGCACATACTGATTTTTAATCAACTTACCTTCCAGGTTTTTTTTGTCGAAATTAACCGTATATTCGGCAGGATGTTTTTCCCTGTCGTCGGCATCCCTAGCCGCATAAGAAGTTGCACCAATATTATTACCATAATATGTGTTATAACCCAAATTCTCACTGGCAACCGCCTGACCTGTCCGATGACGTTTGGCATCGGTCATATATTGCCAGTTACCGGAATATTTCACCGTTCCCGCGCTCGGTAAAGATTGGGAGGGATGTTCTCCGGAATAATATACAAACCCGTCATAACCAAACCGGTGGGTAAACCGCTTACCACCTGAGTTCTGTTTGATTTCGTCTTCTCCTGTTTGAGTATAAACATATCCGGCCCGGACATATTTATATTGATACACAGCATCTTTTGAATCGGACGTGTAGATTTGTGCATTAGGATGCCGTCCTTTGATTTCCTTTTTAAGTTTGTCGACCTGTTCTTGCGGCGTACCGTCTAAAAACAGGATATCCTCCTCTTTAAGCGGCAGATACTCCTCTGCCTGATGCTTATCGGGAATTTCCGTACCGTCTTTGTTATAAAAAGCAATATTCCGCCTTGGCAACCGCATTGCCGCACCGACGGCGGGCTGGTTGACCGGCGTGGTTTCTATAGAAGGTTTGGCAGGAGCCGGAGCAGGAATATCCTCAGGCTTGGAAGGTTTGGAATCTGACGGGGTTTGCGCGGTCGGCGTTGATTCGACAACAGGCTGCACGCCGAAATTGCCGCCGATACAAGATGCCAAAAGTAAGGGCAACAAGACAATGCCGCCATAATTCGGCTTACACATCCCTACTTTTCCTCTATTTGATTAATAATAATTATCATTATATTAATATGCACAGATAATATCAACCCGTTTTTATAGTGAATTAACAAAAATCAGGACAAGGCGACGAGCCGCAGACAGTATAAATAGTACGGAACCGATTCACTTGGTGCTTCAGCACCTTAGAGAATCGTTCTCTTTGAGCTAAGGCGAGCCTACGATGTACTGGTTTTTGTTAATCCACTATACATCCCGTCATTCCCACGAAAGTGGGAATCTAGAACGTAAAATCTCAAGAAACCGTTTTACCCGATAAGTTTCCGCACTGACAGACCTAGATTCCCGCCTGCGCGGGAATGACGATTCATATAGTGGGAGACCTTTGCAAAATCCCCCAAAATCCCCTAAATGTCTTGGTGGGAATTTAGGGGATTTTGGGGGATTTTGCAAAGGTCTCAGGTTGAAATCGATGCGGGTGATGAGGCTGTGTTCGAGTTCGGGATCGGAGAGGCTGTGCCATTGTCCGAGCAGGACGGCTTTGAACATGGATAACAGGGGATAGGCGGGACGGCCGCGGTGGTCTCGAAGGTAACGGGTTCTTTGACGATTCAGGTACTGTTTGATCGGCTGCCAATCAATCACCTGATCCAACTTCAATAGTGGGAAGCGGTCGATGTGTTTGGCAATCATGGCTTGTACGGTTTGCTGGAAGAAGGTGCTCATGAGAAATCCCCTAAATGTCTTGGTGGGAATTTAGGGGATTTTGGGGAATTTTGCAAAGGTCTCGGCCTTAAAGAGGGTAGGTATAAAAAAAGGGGGGTGGCTTTCGGCCACACCCAAACACACACACATCAAGAGGAAAGAAAAATCATTTAATAAGAGAGCTGGCTCTTATAGAGGAAAACTGGAGGATTCGGGCTTGGCCCTGAAGCATCGAAAGGCATTATAAATGAAAATAGGGTCAGGGTATTGATACAGGTCAATTCGGGTTTGATTTAGAAAATATATTTTTAGAATAGTGGAAATAAATTAAAAATAAGGTTTGATTGTGAATAAAAGTCATTAGGCCGTCTGAAAGAATTGGTTTCAGACGGCCTGATTGGTTTGAAGGCTACTACTTATATATAAATAAAGTATTAAGCCAAACCTTTATCTTTGGCTTCTTGTAGGCGGGTCTCAAAGTTGCTGAGGTTGACGCCAGCCTGTTCGGCTGCGGCAACTACTTCGGCTACGGATGCGCCGTGTTGCACTTGATGATAACCCCAAAGCAGGGAGCAACGTGTGCCGGTACGGCAGAAGGCAAGAATGGGAGCCGGAGATTGTTGCAACAGATTTTGGAAGGCTGCGACATCGGCTGCGTTGATTTGAGGCGCGACAACGGGCTGGTGGGAAAATTGGTTGATGCCGGCCTCTCTAAACCAGTTTTGTACTTCGGCAAAAGCCGGTTGGTTTTCTTCTTCGCCGTCTGGGCGGTTGCAGATAACGGTTTGGATGCCGAGACGTACGGCCTCTTGGACATCGGCTTCGGTTAGTTGGGGGGCAATATAGAGGGAGTCAGTCAGTTTACGGATGGGCATAGTTTTTCCTTTCTTTATATTGAGCGGATATGTAGATTTCAGACGGCCTAGGAAGTGGCAGGCCGTTTGAAGTTTTATTTAATGATTGTACAACCAGTTTTCGAGTTTTTGGCGATCGGTAATGTGCAGCAGGGCGGTATTGGCTTCTGCTGCTTGAACTGTGATGCTGGTTTCGCGCAATAGGCCTTGGCGGAAGAAATGGATGGTGGTGCGCGTGCCGATAGGCAGTTTGTTCCACTGCGCTGCAAGGTCGTTGCAGGCATAGCCGCCTAAGGCGATGATTTTGTCTTGCGGGCAGAGTCCGGCATTTTCTGCGCTGCTGCCATTAAATACATGAGTCAGGACAGCATGGTCGCTACTTTGTTTGAAACGTGCGCCCAAATCGTTGGCGGGGGCAACCGATTGTGGTTCGCTGGCAAATGCTCCGCCGTGCTGGCGTGGTAGGGGAATAAAGTCGAGTTTGACACCTACGCTTTGCAGGCATTCTGCGAGCGGAAGATCATCGGTGCTGTATAAGGCCGTCTGAAAGAAGGCCTCCAAATCCAAGCCTGTGATTTCTTGGCAACGGAATTGCCAGTGTTTTTCGGGTATGCCTTGATAGGTGTCGCACCAGTCGCGATAGTGTTGCTGCATTACGCTGTCGAGGGTGTATTTGCCTTGGCTTTTTTCGCGGATGATGAGGTCGAGGCAAAGTGCGGCCAGTGCGCCTTTTTGATAGTAGCTGACGATGGCGTTGGGGCTGTTTTCGTCTTGTTTGTAGAATTTGTCCCATGCGCTGAAACTGGATTGGGCAAGTGTTTGTTTCAGACGGCCTTGTGTCTGCTGTACGCGAGTGATGCTTTGTGCAAGCAGGGTAAGGTAGGCTTCGGGGCTGATGGTTTTGCTTCTGGCAAGAAAGAGGTCGTCGTAGTAGGAGGTAATGCCTTCAAATGCCCAAAGTTGCTCGGTATAGTTTTCTTGGTCGAGGTTGTAAGGTGCGAATACGGCCGGTTTGATGGATTTAACGTTCCATGCGTGGAAGTATTCATGGGAGAAGAGGCCGAGTAGTTCGGTATAGGCTTTGTCGGCTTCACCCATATCGTAAGATGGCAGACTGTGGCGGTCGGCGAGTAGGGCGGTGCTGCTGATGTGTTCCAGTCCGCCATAAAGGTTGTCGCCCAGATGTAATAGGAAAAGGTATTCGGTAAACGGGGCAGGGGAAGGGAACATCGCCAACTCGGTTTCGCAGATTTTTTGAATATCGGCGAGGAAGCGGGTGAGGTCGAAATCGGGGTAGATACCGCTTAATGCAATACGGTGGGGAATACCTTGTGCTTCAAAGTCGAGGAATTCGATGATGCCTGTTTCAACAGGGTGATCAATAAGCTCGGCATATGAGGCCGTCTGAAAAGTGGTCGCCGAAATTTGTGGCAGGGTTGTGGCTATCTGCCATGTGTGTGGCAGGATAGGAAATTCGACTTGGTGCGGTTGTTCCTCTTGTCCGTGTACTTTTAAGAATAGGCATGCGCCGTCGAAAAAGCCGCGCTCGGTGCTGAGGAACGAGCCGCGAACTGATAAGTCGAATGCGTAAACAGTGTAGTAAATTTCCCACGCTCCACTGAGAGCAGGGGTTTGCCAATGGTTTTTGCTGGTTTGTGTCAGCGGCTGGGCTTTGCCGTTGCAGTGCGCGTTGATGTGTGTGATGTGGCGGGCAAAGTCACGGATGAGGTAGCTGCCGGGAACCCAGTTTGGTAGGCTGATTTCTGTTTCAGAATCATCAGTTTGAGTGAATGATAAGGTGATGTGCCATTCATGGGACAGAAAGTTGGGAGTAATTTTGTAATTAATCATGGCTATTGGTTAATTTGCTAAAGTTTATTAAGAATAAGGGGGTTTAAAGGGTAGGCTTAATCTATATCAATAAAACTGTATGAAAAAGGGGGCTTGAAAAAATACCATGTCCGATTTAATGCGTATGTTTTAATAATTTATTGATTATAAAAGAAATGAATTTATGTCTTGCTAAATATTTTATGCAATGTGGAATGTAATTTTGCTTGGCATGTTGTGGTGTCTATGTTAAATTTAGAAAAATTTGAGCCTTGGCCGTATTGCGCTTTTCATAAACGTAATGGTTGAGGTGAGATAAAAATTTTTTATACCCATAATTTATGGAGACTTCCATGGACACACAAACTTATAACTACAAAGTGGTGCGCCAGTTCGCCATCATGACTGTAGTTTGGGGTATTGTGGGCATGTTGGTCGGCGTTATCGTCGCTGCCCAGCTTTTTGCTCCTGCCCTCGATTTATCCAATATCGGACCTTGGTTCCACTTCGGCCGCCTGCGTCCTCTGCACACCAATGCGGTTATTTTTGCATTCGGTGGTTGCGGTTTGATCGGTACATCATACTACGTTGTTCAACGTACATGTAATACCCGTCTGTTTGGCGGTTGGCTGCCTGCATTTACCTTCTGGGGTTGGCAGGCTGTTATCGTGGCTGCGGCCATCAGCTTGCCTATGGGTTACACCCAAGGTAAAGAATACGCCGAGTTGGAATGGCCTATCGATATTTTGATTACGCTGGTGTGGGTTGCCTACGCTATCGTATTCTTCGGTACGATTGCTAAACGTAAAATCAAACATATTTACGTTGCCAACTGGTTCTACGGCGGCTTTATCTTGGCCGTTGCGCTGTTGCACATCGTCAACAATATCAGCATCCCTGCCGGTTTGATGAAATCTTATCCGGTTTACGCAGGTGCGATTGATGCGATGGTTCAATGGTGGTACGGCCACAATGCGGTGGGCTTTTTCCTGACAGCCGGCTTCTTGGGTATGATGTACTATTTCGTACCTAAACAAGCAGGCCGTCCGATTTACTCTTACCGCTTGTCCGTTGTCCACTTCTGGGCTTTGATTTTCACTTATATGTGGGCTGGTTCTCACCACTTGCACTACACTGCATTGCCTGACTGGACTCAATCTTTGGGTATGGTATTGTCTTTGATCCTGTTTGCGCCTTCTTGGGGTGGTATGATCAACGGTATCATGACTCTGTCCGGCGCATGGGACAAACTGCGTACCGACCCGATTTTGAAATTCTTGATCGTTTCTCTGTCTTTCTACGGTATGTCTACCTTCGAAGGCCCGATGATGTCTATCAAAACCGTTAACGCTCTGAGCCACTACACCGACTGGACTGTTGCACACGTTCACGCCGGCGCATTGGGCTGGGTGGGCTTTGTAACCATCGGTTCCGTTTACTATATGATTCCCCGCTTGTTCGGCAAAAATGAAATGTACAGCACCAAATTGGTTGAGGCGCATTTCTGGATCGCGACCATCGGCGTGGTTCTGTATATCGCTGCAATGTGGATTGCCGGCGTAATGCAAGGTCTGATGTGGGGTTCTTTGAATGACGACGGCACGCTGACTTATTCCTTCGTTGAATCCGTAAAACGTACCATGCCTTACTACATGATTCGTTTCACCGGCGGTCTTCTGTACCTGAGCGGTATGTGCATCATGGCATATAACGTTTACCGTACTGCTATCAGTGGTAAAGCAGTTGATGCTGAGATTCCTGCGGTTTCTCAAACTCAACACCACTAATGACAAGAAAGATAGGCTACCAAAATGAAATTACAACAATTAGCTGAAGAAAAAGTCGGTGTACTGATTGTATTCACCCTGCTTGTAGTCAGCGTCGGCCTTCTGATTGAGGCTGTTCCGCTGTTCTTCACCAAGGCAGTTACCGAACCTGCACCTGGCGTGAAACCATATAACGCCCTGCAAGTGGCCGGTCGCGATATTTATGTACGCGAAGGCTGCTACAACTGCCACTCTCAAATGATTCGTCCATTCCGTGCAGAAACTGAACGTTACGGTCATTACTCTGTTGCCGGTGAGTCTGTTTATGACCATCCGTTCCAATGGGGTTCTAAACGTACCGGTCCGGATTTGGCTCGTGTTGGCGGCCGTTATTCCGATGAATGGCACCGCATCCACCTGCTGAACCCGCGCGACGTTGTGCCGGAGTCCAATATGCCTGCATTCCCATGGCTCGCACGCAATAAAGTCGATGCCGAGGCAACTGTGGCGCATATGAAAGCCCTGCGTAAAGTGGGTACACCTTACAGCGATGAAGAAATTGCCAAAGCACCTGAAATGCTGGCTAACAAATCAGAGCTGGACGCTGTTATTGCCTATCTGCAAGGCTTGGGCTTGGCATTGAAAAACGTAAGGTAACATCATGGACGCTAACTGGGCTCGCTCGCTCTTTACTGTTTGGGTATTTATCAGCTTTATTTTAGTTCTCTATATTGTGTTCAATAGACGCAATAAGAAAAACTATGACGATGCTGCCAGCAGTATTTTCGATAATGACGAACAAAGGCCGTCTGAAAAGGACGATCAAGCTCAGTCAGTCTGTGATCACGGAGCAAAATAATGAACACAACATCCCAATTTACCAGTAGTTTCTGGAGTATATATATTGCCGTTATCGTCGTGCTCAGCTTCATCGGCCTGGCTTGGCTTCTGCTTTCGCAAAACGTTGTGAAACGCCCTAAAAAAGGCGAAGAAGTAAAAACCACAGGTCATGAGTGGGACGGCATTTCGGAGTACAACAATCCTCTGCCACGTTGGTGGTTTTGGCTTTATGTCTGCACATGGCTGTTTGGCGTCGGCTACCTGATTATGTATCCAGGTATCGGCGATTACAAAGGCCTGTGGGGCTGGAGCAGCCATGGTCAATATGAAGAAGAAGTTGCCAAAGCCAATCAGCAATACGGTAAAGTGTATGCTAAATTTTCCAATATGCCGATTGAGAAAGTGGCTAAAGACCCTGAAGCCCGTGCTATTGCACAAAACCTTTTCAATACCTACTGTATCCAATGTCACGGCTCAGATGCCAAAGGCTCCAAAGGCTTCCCGAATTTGACCGACGACGATTGGTTGTGGGGTGGTGAACCTGAAAAAATTCAGGAAACCATTGAAAAAGGCCGTACTGCCTCTATGCCGGCATGGGGTCCTGCTTTGGGTGAAGAAGGCGTGAAAAACGTAACACAGTATGTTATGTCTCTTTCTAAACCTAAGGGTCAATATGACGAAGAACGTGCAGAGCGTGGTAAAGCCCTGTTTAGCGGCCCACCTGCCAACTGTTTCACTTGTCACGGCGACAAAGGTCAAGGTATCCAAGGCCTTGGCCCGAATCTGACCGACGATGTATGGTTGTGGGGCGGTACTCAAAAAGCGATTACCGAAACCATTACCAACGGCCGCAGCAGCCAAATGCCTGCTTGGGGTCACTTCCTCGACAAAGACAAGCTGCACATCATGACCGCTTATGTTTGGGGTTTGTCCAACAAAGACGGTAAAAAAGCTCCTGCTAAAAAAGCCGAGCCTGCTCCGGTAGCTCAACCTGCCGATGCTTCTGCTCCGGCGGCTGCTTCTGCTCCTGCTGCCGATAAAGCTGCTTCAGATACTAAAGCTGCTCCGGCTGCTGAAGCCAAACCTGCTGAAAAAGCAGAAGCGGCTCCGGTTAAGGTAGACGGCAAAGCTGTTTTTGAAGCCAACTGTAAAACATGTCATGGCGGTATGATTCCGGGCGCACCTGTTGTCGGTAAAAAAGACGACTGGGCTCCTCGAATTAAGCAAGGTAAAGATACTTTGCACAAACACGCGCTTGAAGGTTTTAATTCAATGCCTGCCAAAGGCGGCAACAGCAGCTTGAGTGACGATGAAGTGAAAGCGGCTGTAGACTTTATGGCAAATGAGTCCGGTGCAAAATTCTAATTTTGAGTCGGATTGAAAAAAAAAGCGTACCTAACAAGGTACGCTTTTTTATATTTGATAAAACCAATAAGAGAAGACATATCAAAGAGGTGAAATATATAAGGCCGTCTGAAACATTCAGACGGCCTTTGTTCTTGGTTCAACCAAAATTAATCAATCCAAAGTGGACGTACTGCGTTTCAGGAACCATTCGCTGAAAGGCCACTCGACACTGTCGAGTAAGTTTTTGGTAATTAATCCCAATTCCGTATCGCCTTCAATTTGCAATTTACGGTTGAAAAATAAGGTATCGGGGTCTTCCTCGCGCATCATCATGCGCATGAAGTCTATACCGTTGGCGGCCAGCCTCAGATCGGGGGCCCCGCTGAAGTTGTCATCCAGGAATTTTTCCGTATTGGCACTAAACCGCACTTTAATGCCGGCATCCAAAACTTCGATTTCGAATTTTCTTCCGGCAAAAAGTTCCATATCGGCAGGCAGTAAACCTTTTTTCAGCATGGTATTCAATACGGAGACCAAAACAAAGCGTGGAGGTTTGCCGGGAAGTTTGGTACCGATTTTTGCCATCCATTTGGGTAATATGATTTCAGGCAGCGCCATAATATGCCTCCTTCACGGTTTCAATACCGGGCTGACCGCGCCAATAGCCGTCAACCAGTGTTCCGGTAGTCAGTCGTTCCAACTCGGGGCGGATATCTTCCCATGTGGCTTTTCCGTCCAATACATCGCGGTGAATTTGGATAATTTCAGCCATGCTGTGCATTTGTGGCGACAGTCTGAGCATATTCACGCCGATTTTATTCAAGTCTTCATGGTGGGGCAGTAGGTTTTGGCAGCCGTAAGACATGGTTTGGATGCCGTTGATGGTGAGAAACGGCTGGCCTTCTCGCGTATTCATAGCCATACCGTGCTCATGATCGAGGCAGCGGAACTCGCAACTGTCTTTATTCAGATTGTAATGGCGGGCGGTAAAGCAACGTGATGAATAGGCGAGCGGCATTTTACCCCAAGCGAAGAGTTCGGTTTCAATGCCGTCTGAAGCCTTAATAATTTCGGCAACCTTATCGCGGCTCAGCTCGGACGGTGCAATCCAGCGGAATGCCCCTAATTTTCGGAATACGTCCAAAGTGGTTTCGTTGTAGATATTTAGGCTTGCACCGGCAACAAAAGGAATGCCATGTTCGCGTGCCAATTTAACCGCCCCCATGTCGTTGGCTTCAACTTTAAACTTTCCCTGCTCCGTGATTTTGCGCAGGCGTTTCAGATCGGATTCGCTTTCGAGCAGGACTTGTGAAGAAAGAATAATCTCCTTACCGCTTTCCGCCAAGTCTTCAGCCAGTCCGAACCAGTCGGCAAAGCGCATTTTCTGACGGCGTGAGCAGACTACCTCACCTAAATAAACAGTGTCCAACGGCGTATCCAGCATGGAAACGTAAAATTCCAGTAGGGCTTCTTTTTGCCAGAAAAATAAAATAGGGCCCAGCGACAATTTCAATGAATTCATTTTCTTCCCCTTATTTCCATGGGCGGTTGTATGCGCCCAAAGTTGTCTGATGACCTTCCGAAACTTTGCTCAAGGCATTGTTCCAGGACGGATTGACTTTGAAATGCGACGGGTCGGCTGCGGCTGCATTCAGTGCTTGGCGCAGGGATTTGGTTACTTGCGCCGTATACATCGGACTGCGTTGGCGTCCCTCGATTTTGATGGCGGACACACCGATTTTGATGAGTTCGGGCAACATTTCCAAAACATTCAGGCTGGTCGGTTCTTCCAAAGCATAGTAGGTTTCATCATTGACTTCAAAGCGGCCTTTGCACAAGGTTGGATAACCTGCCGGTTCATTGGGTTTGTATTGGTCTATCAATACCTGGTTTAGACGTACGTTCATGCGGTCGGGCAGTTGTTCCCAGCGGACGGATTTTGCCGGAGAGCAGACACCTTGCATATTGGGCGATTCGCCTGTTGCATAGCTCGACAAGATGCAACGGCCTTCCACCATCACACACAAACTGCCGAAGCCAAAGACTTCAATTTCCACATCAGTATTGTCAATTACATGTTTGACCTGATCGATGGTCAGCACGCGCGGCAAAACGGCACGACGGATGCCGAACAGCTCTTTCATCATATTGATGGCTTCGTAATTGGTGGCCGAACCTTGTACTGACATATGCAGGCGTAAATTCGGATGTTTGTCTGCCGCATACGCCATGATGGCGGGGTCGGCAACAATAATCGCATCGGCACCCAAATCCGCCGCCGTATCCACAGCAGCATGCCAACGCTCCACTTGGCCGGCTTGTGCGAATGTATTGATGGCCATCAGTACATTGCGCCCGCGCGCATGGGCGTAAGCTACGCCTTCCCGCGCAGATTTCATGTCGAAATTCAGTCCCGGAAAGTTTCGTGCATTGGTCGCATCTTTCAAACCCATATAAACCGTGTCCGCACCGTTGTCCACAGCGGTTTTCAGTGCAGGCAGGTTGCCGGCGGGGCAGACCAATTCTGGAGTTTTCTGCATTTTGTGTTCCTCGTCTTGATGATAACCTCTATCGGGTTAATCAATATTTTGTAGAATTCCGGATATTTTATGGATTAATGACACAAGATATGCTGACTTAAATCAAATCGAGAAATTCATGTTGACGTAGGCATGTTGTTTACAAAATCTTAACAGACGTTGTTTTTTATATATTTCATGTGCTTAAAAATTTTGATGACGGATTTTGTTTCAAAATCGGCTTATGTTTTTAACTATCGCATTTATTAATTTTTACAATAATGGCGATAGAAAAATGAAAAAAGGCCGTCTGAAAATCTGGTTTCAGACGGCTTTTCGCTTTAAAGGGGTAGATTTAAGAGAAACCCAAGCGTTTATCGGGTCGGGTAAACACAAAAATAAACAGAGAAGTTAACGCGCCCAAAGTATCGGCAAGCATGTCTTTTTGCGCGTCCCAAATATCGCCTTGAGAACCCAAGAATTCCAGTCCGGCTTCTCCGCCGTCAATGACGGCATATTGCCATTCGATGATTTCATAGGCGGCAGCCACACTCATGATGAAGAACAGCCCGAAAAACAAAGCCAGCGGCAGATTACACAGCCTGCGGCGCAGCAGCCATTCGGCCATCGGGTAGGCATAAAAGCCGATGATGTAGTGGGCAATACGGTCGTAATGATTGCGGTTTTCGCCCAAAATTGGTTCAAAAAAGCGGTTGATGGATTCAAACGGTACATCTGCAAAAGTATAGTATGCACCGATTGAATGCATGATCAGCCAGAAACTCATGAATAAGTAGGCCAGGTTGCTGAAGCGGAAAATGCGGTAGGTGGCAACCAGAAGGAAGAATACGGATGCTACGGGGATGATTTCGGCGTACCAGACCGCGCGGTCATGAGGATTAATGCCTGACCAAACAATGAGGGCGAAGATAATCGTAGCAAGAAAAATGGGAAAGATTGGAGAAGGTTTATTCATGTTGTGTGTGTAATAACAATGGTTGCGTATTGTATAACGAATTGGCAGGGCTGGCAGTTTCATACATTCAAGGCCGTCTGAAAACATCTTTCAGACGGCCTGAAGTTTAGCCGTTCCAGAAATAACGGGTGATGTGGAAAAACACCGGTGCAGCAAAGCAAATCGAATCCACGCGGTCAAGCATGCCGCCGTGGCCGCGTATCATATTGCCCCAGTCTTTGACACCATAATCGCGTTTGATGGCAGACATAACCAGGCCGCCAAAGAAGCCCATCAGGCAGACGATAAAGCCAATAACGGCCGCTTGGCCGTGGGAGAACGGCGTAATCGGCGCCATCAACGCGGCAATGGCAGTGGCCGACAAAATACCGCCGACAGTGCCGGAAATGGTTTTTGACGGCGAAAGCGAAGGCATGATTTTTGCACCGCCAATCAGTTTGCCCCAAACGTATTGCAACACATCCGATACTTGAACCACGCCAATCAGGAAGATCAGTAATAGGATATTGTTGCCGTTGTCGAAGCCGTCCAAGTCCAGAAACATCAGCGCCGGAACATGGGACAGACAGAAGATGCAAATCATCGCCATCCATTGTGTTTTGGCGGCGCGTTCCAAAAAATGCGCGGTTTGGCCGCTGAGGCTGGCAATAATCGGCAGTATCAAAAAGCCGTAAACCGGAATAAAAATGCTGAACATGCCATACCAGCCGTCATAGACGAAATAGTATTGCACCGGCAGCAACAGGTAAAAGCAGACCACCATGCTGTAATAGTCGCTGCGGCGGCGATAGACGAGGGTCATAAACTCGCGCAGTGCGGTAAATGAAATCAGGAAAAACAGTACAACCGTCCCGATTTTTCCGAACCAAAACGCGCCCAGCAACACCAGCGTCATCAGCCACCATGCGTAAATGCGGGCGTTGAGGTTGGCGATGGTGGCATTATCTGCGCCGTTTTTACGCTTGAGCCATTGTCCGATGATGCTGGCAAAACACAATACGGCAAATACGCCGACAAAAATATAGCTGGCTTGCGGAGTCAGATGAGCGGCGGCTTGTTCGACAATGATTTGTTGGGAAGTCGTAGAAAGGCTCATGCTTGTCCTCCTTTGTTTTGATGAACTTCAGATTCATTTTGGCGAAGCTCGCTGCGGTCGTTTTCAGACGGCCTGAGTGCCAGCAGCGCTTCACGGCTACGTGTCAAAAAGCTGTCTTTGTCTTCGTTTTCCTGCAAAGTAAGCGGCTGTCCGATATGGACTTCACACAAAAGCGGGATAGGCAGGATTTTGCCTTTGGGCAGTACGCGGCTGATGTTGTCTATCCAAATCGGCACAAATTCGGTATTGGGTTTGCTTTTCGCCAGATGATAAATTCCGGACTTGAATGGCAGCAGGATGGTGTTGTCGTCAGTGTTGCGCGTGCCTTCAGGGAAAATAATCAAGGAATCGCCTGCGTTCAGCGCATCTTTCATCTGTTCGGTAATCGCTTGCGGATTATCGCTATGACGCGGAATCAGCAAGGCGTTGAAAACATTTTGAATGATGAAGCGTTTGAGTTTGCTCGTCAGCCAGTAATCCGAACCGGCGACAGGGCGCGTGGACAAGCGCCAGCGGCGGGGCAGGGAAATCCACACCAGCACAAAATCGCCATGGCTGCCGTGATTGGCGTAATAGACCTTTTGGTGCTGATTGAATGTCAGCTCGCGCGGGCTTTTGGGGCGTACGCCCGTAAGAAAAGAGACCGACAGACATAAGGCTTGGTCGGTCAGCCAGGCAAGTTGTTTTTTGAGGAAGTTTTTCATTGTTTCTGCCTTTTGAAGTGAGATACCGCTCTAGATCTGGTTTGGGTAAATTAGCAAAAATAATCAAATGCTTTGGATAAGCAAAATTAAAAATTGTGCGACGGTCAGGTATAAGCTTTTGCGCCATAAGGAAAGTGCGCCGTTTATCCGTTGGGTCAAAGTACGGCTGCCTGAAATTTGACGCAAACTGTTTTGCTGTAAGGCGTGGTCGAAGTCTTCAGGAGAGTAGCGGTTGTCGGCAAAGTCTTGGAACACGCGACGGTCGAAGTGAATGCGGATATGGCAGTACAGCAAAACTGCTGCCAAGACAAGTTGCACCGCAAACCATGCGCCGCCATATTTTGCCGAAAAGGCGAGCAGCAAGGCATTGCAGGCGGCAACATAATGTGCGGTAGAGAGCAGGTGGGCAGTAATACGGCTGTCGGTTGCGTTGTCCATCATTATCCTTGTTTTAAACGGTTGGCCGCAGCTTCAACTGCTTGGGCGGTGGCCGGCGATAATACCATTTGCGGCCGAGCCTGTTTGAGTTCGGCCTTCGCTTGCGCCAAGTTTTTGCAGCCACCATAGACCAGCAGCCACGTCAGCACCACTGCGGCACTTCTTCCATAACCCAAAGCGCAACATACCAGCACTTTGCCGTGTTTTTGGTGTAAGGTTTCCAATATCAAGGCCGTCTGAACCAAATCGTTTTCAGACGGCGTTACCATATCCAGTAAAGGCAGAGCGCGATATGCTCCCTGATAGCTACGGCAGGGATATTCGGCGCATACATCCAATACGGCAGGCAGATGGTTTGAAATACCCAAAACGCTGCCAATCCATACATCATTGCGGACTTGTGCCGTTTTCGCCTTACCGCGTAACCAATACGCCATGTTTAGCCGTACGCCCACCAGATAAGGCAATAGTAAAACCGTCGCTGCCGCCGATAATTTACCGTTAGCCTGTTTTTGGAATATGTTTGCATTCCCAGTCAAATAGGCAAAGGCCACCATCAGCAAAGACACGCTAATCCATATAAACCACAGCCACACGCCACCCAGCAGCGCAGGTAACGCCGTCAAACACGCGCCAAGCAAATACAGCAGCGCAATCTTTCTTGAGCGTACATCATTTGAGCTCAGTCTTAACGGCGAAGTCATCTGACGCGGAAAAGCCCACAACACCAGCCAGCCGAGCAATGCACCGGTCGGCACGTCAATAAAATGATGTTGATAAGTCGTCAGTACCGACAAGGCAATCAGGCTTTGCCATAAGAAAAGCGGCAGGCGGATTTTGGGAAAGCGTGTCCAATAAAATGCACCCACGATAATCGCCAATGCAATATGCAAAGATGGCGCTTGGTTGTACGGCAAATCAAACGCAGCCAATGAATCAAACAGCCAGCCTGACAGCCCATCAGCAGGCGGTTTAGGCCACCCGAAACGCAGCGGAAACAGCACAAAGCAAGCAGTCGCAATCAGTTGAGCGGCTACAAGGTGCGCTACATATCGGTTTTGTTCTTGTGTATCACGGCAAAGAAAAAATGCCGCGGCATACATCAGGTTTAGCGACCAATAAGGCACAATCGTCCATGCCCAAAACGGGATATTGCTCTCCCATGCAAAAGCAATTTCAGGCACATAGTCCAGCGACGCTGCGTAATGATTGGACAAGCCGTAGCTGGTGTAGAACAGGATACCGACTAAAATCAGCTTGAGTAGGGAGGTTTTGAGGGTGGGTTTCATGGACTTATTTTGGACATCTCAATTCATCGCCGTATTGATCGGAGCGAAGGCAGGATAAAGCGTTTTCTTTTGGATGGTAGCGGAATTCCTGCCACGGACCATCTGTTGAAACGGCTCTCCAGTGATGCTGTGAAGATTGGTATTCAGTCAACGTCCCATTTGCATCTTTGGCACAAAAATTCTTCGCCATGCCGACGGCCAACATACCGCGTTGTTTATTGGTTGGTATTGTGAATAAGGGGATAAGCTTAGATACATCGGCATTTCGGGCAAATTTCATTTTGACGTAGCCGTATCCTTCATTAGATTCAATGATCAAAGCTGATAAGGGCTGCCCAAAAGCAACAGAATTTTTCAATTCAATAGTGAATGCCTCACCATCTGACGCTGTCTGCTTGCTGTGGCTTCGGGCAACGGATGCGCGGTATTTGGCAGGCAGTTTGCCGATGTCGGACTTTCCATAAGGCAAGGCTTCAGAATCAAACGTACAACCCTTCTTCATAGATTGCAGCAAAAGTGTCCAGTCAACCGCATCGGCATAGCAGACGGATGAAAAGGTAGAAACAAGTAGTAATGCAAGTAGTTTTTTCATTATGAAGTTTCAATTTATTAAAATTTATACAAGCGTAATCACTTTTCCCGAGAATTTCTTTGAATGGCTAGGAGTCATACTAGATGAAATTCTTATCTACTACTGGTACTCCTGCAGACTATGTTGTTTATCATAATGTGACAATGGTAAAAAACTGAATATCGCTATAAATTTGAACGTCACGTAAATGTGGTAGGGTATTAGTGATATATGTAACTGTTTTATCTTTAAAAACTGCGGACCTATTCGTATTAGCTGTTAATTTTAGATGAACGGTTTAAGCTTTATTGAGGCCGTCTGAAAACAGACATAAAGTTTCAGACGACCTTTCGTTGTTTTATCGATTGCCAGACAAAACTAAAAATTTTTGCATATTTCAACCGCCATTTTGCACACGAAGAAATCCAAAAAAATTCTTCTGTGTGCGAAACAACGGTAATTGATAAACTGCTCTTTTTATTTCTTCACTGCCAAACTCACGGTGAAAATACCGTCTTCGTCTATCCATTGATGGATTTTTTCAAAACCGGCCTTTTCAACCAACTGATCCATTTCCTGCTGACTGCGGCGGCGCATTACCCAGTTTGGGCTGCCTGCTTTGTGGCTGGTCAGGGCGCGGGCAATCATTTCCAGTTGCGGATGCCAAGGCTGGCCGGTGTAAATCAGGTAGCCGCCAGTTTCAATGGCTTCGCCGAAGCCGTAGAGTGAGTTCAAAATCAAATCGTTGTCGGCAAACAATTCGTGCAGGCCGGAGACGATGCCCAACGTTGGACGCGGCTGCAAATCGTGATAATTGGCGCAGTCGTAAGCATTGACTTCATTGAAGGTTACCGTGTTTTGCAAGCCGCGCTCGGCAATCAGCTTGCGACCGGCTTCGACATTAATCGGGCTGTAATCGCGCAAGCGCACGGAATCAGGCAATGTGTCGGCAGTCAGGGCATCCAATACATAGCGGCCATGACCGGATGCAATATCCAAAACGTGTACAGGTTTCCCTGCTTCACGCAGTTTGGCTGAGGCCGTCTGAATGGCTTTGCCGATATTGACTTTGCGTTGGCGGATGCCGCGCCAGCCGATGGCATTGAGATAGTATTTGTCCACCCATACACCGAAAGCGTTACTGCCTTGCGGTTGATTGCGGTAGACGTAATCCAGCGTGCTGCCTGAATCAAAACCTGTTTCTTGACCGATTCTCAAGCCTTCACTCCAGCGCGCACCCAGTTTGAGCGAGGCACGATATATTGCCCAAAATGCGCTGCGAGGCGTACAAACAGGCAAAGGCGTAGCCAGTTCGTCAGCTTCACGACGGCTGTCTCCAAATAAGTGCGCTTGAGTCAGATCGACTTGTTGTAAAGGCTGATTGAAACGCTCGCGGATAAAACGGCGCATTTCTACAAACGCGATTTCACGGTCTTGCTCGCCTAAAGTATCGTGGTAGAAACCTGGCAGGATATGGCGCTCTTTAATATGGCTGCCCAAACGATTGTAGAAATCGTGTTGCGGTTTGTGATGAACGACCCAATCGCTGCCTGAAATCAACAGTTGTACAGGCGTAGTAATCGCTTGTGCATCGGCGACTACACGTTCGGCCGCCTCATATAAACCCAGCAGAATGCGCACAGAAATGGCGCGGGCAATAAGCGGGTCATTGTCGTAGCTTTTTTGACGTTCGACATTGTGGGTCAGATAGTGGGCTTTGACGTAGCTGTTGACAAAGAAATTGCCGCGCCATTTTTGCATGAGTTTCAAACCGGTACGGGCAAACGGAACATAGAGTTTGACTTTGAACGCAGGCGAAGCCAATACAGCGCAACGGATTTTCGGTGCGTAATCGTGCAACCAAGTAGAAACCAATACCGCGCCGACACTTTGCGCAATCACGCAAATGTTTTCAGGTTTGATGCCGTATTCGCTTTGGATGTGTCGGATAAAATCATCTACGTCTGAAACCGAAGTGCCAATACTCGGACTATCGCCGCGTTCACCGGGGCTGTAACCATGACCGCGCGCGTCCCAAGCAAAATAGGCAAAATCGTTGAAACCCAGTTCATCCGCCACAAACATCATTCGGCCGGAATGCTCATGTCCGCGATGGAACAGCACAATGGCTTTGTCGGAAGAACCATCGGCAGCAGGGCGATAGCGGTAGAAAAGCGAAGTACCGTCTTGGGTAGAAAAGTATTTTTGCTGTTCGGACATGAGAAACTCCTAATAGTCATATTTTTTGAACAGTATCATGACATATCGAATAAATGCAATGATTATCCGATGGACGGACGAATGCAATGATGGGGAGATATGTTAAGTGCCGATTATGGTCGATACGATGAGTCAGTCAGTGGTTCATTTAAGATTTTTAGCATTTTTTTCTCATGATCTTTTATCTCGCTTTCTGTCCAGTTTTCGTAACTCATCATAATAGCTTGTTTTAAGCTATCATAAGTATCCTTTTCTTTGTAATACTGCCGTTTCCAATCTGGAAGTTTATTACTGAAACTGGAATTTTTACTTTGAGATAACAAATATAGATTGCCAAAATTATCTAAGACATTTGTATCTAATTTATCTAGGCCAAAATCTTGAGAGGGATTTTGTGGGTAATGGTGCTCAACCGAGCTTCTAAAACTAAATCTAAAATTTTTCCAGATAGATTGTTTAGATTGGTTAATAGCTGAAAAGACCTCTACCTTGTCTTGATATTTCCATAATTGATAATCCAAGCGATTAAATACAAAATTTGGGACGTTTACTCCATCATTCCAAGACTTATGTACTGAAGGGGTGGTGTAATTATCATTTAAGATAATTTTCATAAAATCCCTGTTTCCATTGCAGTTGTTTTCAAAATAAAATTTATCACAAAGATTTTCAAGAAACTGAATATATGTCTCTTGAGTAATACTTTTCTTATTCTCGAATAACCAACGCAATGTAGCATATAGCCAGTTTTTATAGATTCGGGATGGATTAGAAACATGAAACATAGAAAGCAACATTATTGCGTTTTTAGTTCTATCATTAGTTTCTTCAGTATCATTGGAATCATTATTATCGTCATTGTCGTCACTGAAAACATTTTTATAGTAATAATTCTTTGATTCCTTTTTTTTGATTTCCCATAAAGACCAATGCTCATCTTCTGAACGTAGTGAATTTGATTTAATAATATATTTATCAAACAAATGCCGACAAGATAGCAATATATCTATAAAATTTACAATCTTTTCTTTGTCCCAGTCTTCATTGTCAAAAGCACGCAAAAGTTCTTTTTCATCCAGAGGAATCTCTTTAAAGGTAATTTTGTTAATGTCAGTAGGATCAGTAGGAAATTTTTCTAGATAAATTTTCAAGATATGCATTAAGAAGTTAGGGAAATCAATAACGGAATTAAAACGCCCATCTGTCTGCTCGTTTGTTTTTTCTTTGGAAGAGTGAATATCCCCATTATCGGCGGTTATCAATTGACGAATTGATTGTTCTTCATTTGCGGAGCCTTGAGTTTTTTCTGCATCAGCAATATTCTCAATAATGCCATTGAATTTTTTTGGAATAGTATTTTCGCAATTTTTGCCAAAAATATTTTCTCTAAGTGACGAATTAATTTCCATTACAACATATCGGCTCATGTCAGAACACGCATCCCAAATTTTGGCGAAAATAGAGCGTTCACTATCTGTGTCTAAAACCTTCATTAAAGTAGCCTTGATAATCTCATGTTTTTCTAATTGCTCTCCCCGCGTATTCATAATTTCAAAGTAATGATTGAGGTCGGTGTCTTCGGGTACTTCGGTTCTAATAATTTTAACGTTTTCTTGTAAGAACTCTGCCAAACCCATTCTTTCTTTTTCTGTTCTCTCAGTTTCCCAATATTTTTTTATTGATTTTAAAGCATTTTTAAAAACATCAGGTATGGAGTCAGAGTCAAGATGTCCTAAGGCATCGTCGGAGTCATTTCTATGCTCAAAGGATACATTTCTAACAAAGGTATCTGATTTTAAGTAGTGCATGATTTTTAAGTAGTGCATGATTAAAGTCAGTGTGGTCAATCGTTGTTGTCCATCTATGACTTCTAAATCTCCATTTTCTCTTTTATAAATGACTAAGCTGCCAATATAATAATTATTCTTATTATTCTTATTATTCTTATTTTTCTCATATGCATTCCATAGGTCTTGAATAAGAAGGCTGATCTCATCATCTCCCCATGCGTAATTACGTTGATAAATAGGAATAATATATTTGTCTTTATTTAAATTTAATAATTCATTTATGGTTAATGTTTTTACGTAATCATTATTTGTTTTCATCTTTAATTTCCAAAATCTCTTTTATTTTAGGGTCTACATGTTTTGAAAAATTGACTTTTCCGGTTTGTTGAATAAAACGCATTATTTGTTCGGGAGTAATGGATCTTTCAATATAAGAAATTAATCCGGCTGGAGCACTAGCCTTTTTCTCAATGGTCGTGAAGGTAATGCGCTGATATTCTACCCGAGTACGGTAAGCCCATAGAAAAGCTTTGGTTATAAATTCTTCAAAATGGCTTTCTCCAAATTTATCAAAGTAGAACAATACGGTACATTCAAATAAATTTCTAATGTATTTATCACCAGTTCGATAGCTGTATTTATGATTGTTTAAAAAAGCCATTACTCCTTTTTCTAAATCAATTCCATTAATAGAATGAATTTTATCTAACAATCCATCCTTTTCTTTGAATAGTTTTTCATAGATGGCTGTATAATGTTCAATATAATCAAAGAAATATTTTCCATTGATTAACACTTGTGTGGCCTGAAATGCTGATATTGATCGATATAAAAATGGATTTTCATGTAATAATTTTTGTATGGTATGAGTAGCTAATATTCCGTGTAAATAAGGATAATCAACTTTTTCATGAACGCCTTTAAATGTATCTAATTCATCTGATGTAAATATTTCTGCATTCTCTTTGTAATGCCAGCGGCGAAGTCTAAATAAGATATAATTGATAATTTTATCTAAATTATTTATATCATTAGACATTGCAGATTTTTCCCAGCGTTCGACACATTGGTGAATGACCTTCTCGTCTTTATCCCTCATGTCTCTTAAATGATAGGCTTTTAAGAGGTCATAAGATTCTAAAGGTTTGCCTCTGGCATTTTGTGAATCAAAAAATTGAAAAGCCTCATCTAAGTCATTTAATTCAATACAAACCATTTCACACCTGTTAAGGAGGTAATCCTTAAATTCATTTGTGAAATTATAGTTTTTAAGAAAATTATAGTTCGTTGTAATATTATTTTTGCTGATGCTATGATTCGGTTTTTCCTTTAAAAGAGACACATCCTTCCCCAGTTTATGAAGCAATAACGAGAGTGTAATAAGCCGCTGTTGGCCATCTACTATTTCAGAACAGTCGTTATTTTTATTTAAAACAATTGTTCCGATGCGGTATATTTTTTTCCCCTCCCTAAAATTTTGGAGCAGGTCATCGATTAATTGTTGTACATTTTTGATTGTCCATTTGTATGGTCTTTGATAATTAGGGATACTCAAATTTAATTTAAATATGTCATCAATCTTGAGTATTTCTGCTTTTTCTATGCTCATATAGATACCCCTTAGTATGAAAAATAGGTAAACATTATAGACTACAATCGGCAAACTACTACCGACATATCATCATAAACTCTTTGTTTCGCAATTAATTTACGAAATACAGTCAGACGGGACTTATCGTTATCATATTGTTGCCAAATTTTTTCTCTTATTTCTTCTGAAAGAGCGTCGCTTAGGCCGTCTGAACAAAGCAGCAGGCTTTCTCCTGCTTTAAGCGTAAGTTCGATATGGCACATTTTGTCTTGGAATTCGGAATAATCTGCTGCTAGATAAGAAGAAACGCCGCCATATATGGTGGCGAACTCTTCTTCTTTTTTATCCGACAAATCATCCAGCAATTCGGAGAGTATCGAGTGATCTTGGGTCAGTTGCTTCCATTTTCCTTGTGTATCAATCAAATAGGCGCGACTGTCGCCTACGCTGATGATTTTGGTTTTGCCGGTGGTTTGGTCGATTTCGGTGGCAACAAAAGTGGTTGAGGAACCAAAATAATCCTCTGCCAGCTCTTGAGATAAAGCGGCTTGTACATGATTGATGATTTGACGGCTGAGTTTGGCTGTGCGGCTTAATAGGTGCATGGCGGATTTGCTGGCTTTTTCGGGACGGTTGCTATTGGAAATGCCGTCGGCTATCCCGATGATAAAGCGTGGACGGGTTTCAAGGCGTGTTTCAGCGGTCTTGAGTTTATATTGAAACACTTGTTCGCCGTTAAAAAGGGCATCTTGGTTGTGTTGTTTGTTGCTGCCGATTTGTTGGCAAAAGGTGATTTCGCAAAATTTGTTCATGATTTGTCTGTTTGTTGGGTGAATATTCATTGCAGGCTTTTCATTTTTTCTAACCCTCCGGATTTACACTTGGGTAATACGTTTGAAATTTGATGATTAAGGTTAAAGGCCGTCTGAACAGTTTTCAGACGGCCTTTACTGCGTTTAACCAAGTACTAATTAACTGCTAATTTTGTCATGTTTTAATACATCCATCGAAACCCGAATACACATTTGAAAAGGAAATCAAACATGAAAAAATTCTTATTGACCGCTATCGTTGCTTTGTCTGCCGCTACTGCCGGTGCCAGTGATTATATCGAACACAAAATCTACAGCGACAAAAACTTCGAGCAAAATCGTGCTAAAGCCGTAAAAATGTTGGAACAACGCGGCTATCAAGTTCACGATGTTGACGCCGATAGCCGTCGGGGCCAGCCTGTGTTGGATATCGAGGCTTTTAAAGATGGCCGTGAGTACGACATTGTTTTGTCTTACCCTGATTTGAAAATTATTAAAGAACGCATCGATTATTAATATTTCGATATAAAGTGGATTGTCGCAGGGCTTTTGGTCCTGCGACAGTTTGCTATTTAGGCATTTAAAGAATGTAAACAGCATGTAAATTACCTGAAATAAATGAACTAAATATGCTTTTTATTTTCCATTTAATTCAAAGTGTTTGATGTTGGGAGTCATGATATGAGTTTGAATGATTGGAAGGAAGATGGTCGGCCGAAGCAGATGGGTGACCAAGAAAAACCTTTAAACGACGGCGCTGTTGCTGAATCCCAACAGGATGTTGATTTTTGGGATCGTAATCAAAACGGTGTTGTTGAAAACGAAGTTGAGGTTGTGGCTGACGCGGTAGAAATTCAGGAAACGGTAGAAGGTCAGGAAGTGGTTGAACATCCTGAGATGCCGTCTGAAAAAAACGAGAAGAAGCCCAAACGCAAAAAAGACAAGGCGAAAAAGAAAAAAAATAAAGCCGAGGATTTGAATGCGTCTGATCTGTTGGGTACGAATAAGGGCGTGGAAACCATGTTCCGCAACGCCGTACGTTCAGAGATGGAATTGTTGGCGCTGGCGGCAACCAAAGCGAATATTATGATTTCGCTGAATGGTTTTATTGTTTCTGCGCTGATGATTTCGGGCGCGTTTATTTTTTCATCGTCGCCCGAATTTTTGATTCCGGCCAGTACGTTTATGATTACCGCCGCCGCGTCCATCGTGTTTGCGCTTCTGTCCGCTTCGCCGGAACGTATCGGTAAAATGCAAGCGGCGCGTACATGGTTTAAGGATTTTGTCCGTGGTCGTTCTAAGCTGCGGGATTTGAAAACCCGCCTCAGTAGTACCGAAACGCGCTTTTTTGGCGGCAGCCAACCCAATATTTTGATTTATGAAGACCGTGTGAAACTGCAAAAAGATCAATATTGGGAAATGATGCAGGAGATTATGGGCGATCGTAAACAAATCTATGAAAAGATGAGCGACCATCTTTATTGGCTCGGTTTGTTGGCGGATAAACAGTTCAAATACATCAATTTGTCTTACGCGGTATTTCGCTGGGGCTTGCTGGCTTCACTGGTGGCGTTTATCGGTGTGAAAACATTGCCGTCATTGCTGATACCGCCGGCCAACAATGCGGCAGAGTTGCGTTCGATGGGAATCAATATGTTTAACGGTGTGTACGAGCCTTCCGCCGTACAACAGCTTCCGGACGGCAAGTTGCTGATTGCGGAAGACGAACCCAACCATGCGTTCAGTATCATCAGTATTGATAAAACCGGCAGGTTTGTGGAAGACGAGGCATTGGATACGCGCGTGATTACCGGTTTCAAACGCCGTCTCAGCGACTTGGAGGCTTTGGCGCGTGACGATGAAGGCTTTATCTACGCGATGACTTCACACTCGCGCACCCGTAAAGGCAACCGCTCGCCTGACCGCGAACACTTGATGCGCTTTAAAATCCAAGACGGCAACGTGTTGGGGCTGACCAGCTACGATAATCTGACGCAGGTTTTGGAAACTGATCACAAGCTGCATGATTTGATTCGCGAGCGAACCAAGGCAGAAGTTTCCTTTGACGAAATCAATATTGAGGGCATGGCGTTTGATCCGGTGAAAAAACGTCTCGTTTTGGGCTTCCGTGATCCTGAGTTCAACAATATGGCTTTAGTTGCGTTTATCAGCAATCCGAAAGATGTGTTCGAGCGCAATGCCAAGCCTGAGTTTGATGAAGTGGCCGTGATTGATATTGATGGCGGCGGTATCCGTTCCCTCAACTATGATCCTGTGTTGAAAACCTACGTTATCGCCAATGAAGTGAAGGATGAGAATGGACAGAAATTCTCACAACTGTGGACTTGGAGCGGTAATCCGACCGATGAACCGCAAAAAATCTCTCTGCCTAATCTGCAACACATCACCAACGTTGAAGCTGTTGATTCGATTACCATTAACGGCAAGCCGCAGATGATTTTGATGGGTGACGAAGGTAATGCTTCGCAGAAAATTACTGCCAAGTATATGTTGGTAGATTACAGTCAGTTGGGTAAACAGTAAGTTATCTCGGCTGATGGATAAAAGGCCGTCTGAAACCGATAGTTTATGGTTTCAGACGGCCTTTTTTGTTTTCAGTAAAACAGGTTGATGGGTTTAAATACGCTAATCAACGATGATTAACCCAAGAACGTGGACAAGTTTCAGACGGCCTTCAAGCCATTGATGACGCGTTTGTAGCAGGTATAAACCAATGCCGCGCAGGCCAGCCACATAAGGATATAGAAAGTCGAATGGAAGCTGCCGGCGATTGCATACCATACTGCCAATGCGCCGATAAAGAATGCGCGGTCGCTTTTGCCGAATGGCCCGTCATAACGACGGCCGTTGCCATGAACTTGTCCCAAAACGCCACAAAACTCGGTCATTGCCGCCAGCCAAATAAACAGGGCGATTTGCACGCCGCCGAAGGGCGCGATGAAGGCAAAAGGCAGATACAAAGCAGCATCGGCGGCAATATCGGTGATTTCATTCAAATAACCGCCTAATGCCGATTGCTGGCCGAACTCCCGTGCCAACATACCGTCCATTGCATTCAGCGCCATGCGGACAAACAACCAGATCGGCAAAAGCCAGAATAATGTGGATACACCTGCAAACAATGCTAAAAGTAAACCGATCAAAATGGAAACAGCGCAGGCAAACAGAGTGACCTGATTAGCAGTAATACCTTTTTGATACAGTCGCTTAACAATGGGGCGCAACAGGTTTTGAAATTTTGGTTTCAGGGCGTAGATGCTCATAATTATGCTATATAAAAGAAAATGAAGTGCCGTGATTATAGACGAAATCCGTTATAATCCGTCAATCTTCAAATCACGCGGTTCGCAAACCTCCCGCGTTAACAAAACTAGGAATTTACAATGGAAAAACAGCAATCCCTCGTTATTTTTTCGGGCGGGCAAGATTCAACAACCTGCCTGATTCAGGCAATTCAAACATATGGCCGTGAAAATGTGCAGGCCATCACTTTTCAATATGGGCAACGCCACGCCATCGAATTGGAGCGAGCGCGTTGGATTGCCCAAGATTTGGGTGTAAAGCAGACGGTACTCGATTTGAGCCTGATGCAACAGATTACACACAATGCCTTGATGGATGATACGGCGTCCATTGAAACAGCTTCAGACGGCCTGCCCAATACATTTGTAGATGGACGCAATGCTTTATTTTTGCTTTATGCCGCTATTTACGCCAAAGGACAGGGGATACGCCATATCATTGCCGGCGTGTGTGAAACCGATTTTTCTGGTTATCCCGACTGCCGCGATGTGTTCGTCAAGTCGATGAATGTTACGTTGAACTTGGCCATGGATTACGCTTTTCAAATTCACACGCCCTTGATGTACTTGACCAAAGCGCAAACATGGGCGCTGGCAGATGAAATGGGTGTGTTGGATTACATTCGCGAGCGCACGCATACCTGTTATAACGGCGTGGTCGGTGGTTGTCATGAATGTCCGAGCTGTATTTTGCGCGAGCGCGGTTTGTCAGAATATTTGGAAAGTAAAAAGGCCGTCTGAATTAAGAGGGGTATATATTTCCAATATCCAGTTGTACGAAAAGGCCGTCTGAAAAATTCATTTCAGACGGCCTTTGGCTATGTATTTTGTTCTGCTTAGAACAGTAAATCTGCCGGTTCGCTGCTTGCCGGAGCATCTTTCACAGGAGCAGAGGCTGGGGCAGTAGCTGGTTCGGAAGCGGCGTTAGGTGCAGAAGCAGGAGCATTGGCCGGAGTGGTTGCCGGTTTGGCAGCCGGTTTTGCCGGTTGCACCGGAGTCGGACGAACGCTTTGTTTCGGTTCGGATGCTGCCTTGTTGGTATCGTCGGTAGCATCGACTTCGATTTCAGTTCCTTGAGGCAATACCACATCTTTAGCCGGAGCCGGTTTCGGTATGACTTTAGGTTTGCTGTAAGCATCCGTGCCGCTGGTCCATGCCAAAGATTTCAAAGGCGATTTGAGTTTCACGCCTTTGGCGCAGGTCAGACAGTTTGCCGCGCCGGTGCGTCCTTTCAGGATTGCATCCACACGCGCGGCAGGAATGGTTTTGCCGTGTGCTTTTGCCCAAGCGGCAATGCTTTTTTTCAGGGCAGCCGCATCAAGGTTTTTCTTGTCGTATGGGTCGCGATAGGCAGCTAGCCACAAGTTTTGGTTGGCATCTTCGTTCAGACTTGCCATTTGATAGATAACGGAGGCAGGAGAACCTGTTGCGATGGTTTTAGCGAATTCCAATGCGTCAGGCGATTTCATGCGCACGCAACCATGGCTGCGGACGCCGGGTACGCTGGCAGGGGCATTGGTGCCGTGAATGCCAAGGCTTAATTTAGGGTCGCCAAGACGGACAAATACCGGGCCCAGCGGGTTATTCGGGCCGGCCGGTACGCTTTTAACTCCGTCATTGCGTTCTTTTTGGATGGATTTAGGGATATGCCAAACCGGGTTGTAGGCTTTTGCGCCTATTTTATGTTCGCCCAGATTGGTTTGGGTCATGGCTTTGCCGACGGCAACAGGATAAATTTTGCTCAGTTTACCGTTGTCGTAGAGGAACAAACGCTGTTGCGTAATATTGATAACGACGTGTTGTCCGGAAGAGGCGGGGGAGACGTCTGGAATAAGTGTGTTTGCAGCAGCGGCTGAAGTTAAAAGGGCGGCGGTCAGGCCGAACAGTATTTTTTTCATGTCGTCTTTTTTTGTAGGGTTTGAAATGAAAGTTTTTGGCGCATGATACCTGAAACTCTGTGTTTTTGTGAGAAAATATGCGCTTTCGGTATTGGAAGACAGTCAGACGGCCGGTAAGCGGCTGTCTGACGGAAACGGTATGAGTGTGAAAGAACGGTATCAAGAGACGGAAGTTTTTTCTTTGGATTATGAGGGCAGGGGTGTTGCCAGAGTTGGTGGGAAGACCGTATTTATTGGCGGTGCACTGCCTGGGGAGCGTGTAACGTTTGTCATACATAAAGAGAAAAAACAGTTTGCAGAGGCTCAAGTTGAAAAGGTTTTGAAGGCTTCTTCCGAACGTGTCGAACCAGCCTGTTGCTATTTTGATACATGTGGCGGCTGTTCGCTTCAACATGTTTCTTTCGGAGCGCAAGTTGCGTTAAAGCAACGGATTTTGGAAGAGCAGTTGGAACGGATAGGTAAGGTCAAGCCTGAAATAATTTTACCTCCCTTATATGGTTACTCCTGGTATTATCGCGATAGGGCACGTTTAAGTGTTTCGGTGGATAAGCAAGGCCGTCTGAAACTCGGTTTTCAGGCCAAAAAAAGCCATGATGTTATCAATATCCGCCATTGCCAGATTTTGCCTAAACATGTGTCCGATAGATTGCCTGATGTCCGTAATTTGCTGCAAAAGCTGCATGATGATGGTGTAAAAGTGAAATTTGTTGAGTTTTATTGCGGAAAAAATGTGACCGTATTCAACATTCGTTTCGTAAATCAACCGTTTGGACAAATATTAAGCGAATTGCGTAATTGGTTTGATAAGATATTGTCGGGTGCTGAAAAGGCATGGCAAATATGGCTGCAGGATCATGCCGAGTCCTTGCCGTTTTACCCTGAGAACGCGCCTGCCCTGAACTATACTTTTGCTCAATTTGATGTGGAAATGCCTTACAAGCCGGGTGATTTTACGCAGATTAATGCGCAATTGAACGAAGTGATGGTGGCAAGGGCGGTCAGGCTTTTAAACCCTCAAAAAGGGGAGAGGATTGCCGATTTGTTTTGCGGTTTGGGCAATTTTAGTTTGCCGCTGGCAAAAAGTGGTGCATCGGTTGTCGGTATTGAAGGTGCCGATTATTTGGTCGATAGGGCAAGGGAAAATGCACGCCTGAATCGTTGTGCCGAGAATATGACGTTTTCTGTTGCAGACTTGTTCGATACCGATGAAAAAACTGTTGAGTCGTGGGGGCAATTTGACAAGATGTTGCTGGATCCTCCGAGAAACGGGGCTTATGCTGTTGTCAAATCGCTACACAAGCCGTTTTTGCCTCAGAAGATAGTGTATGTTTCGTGTAATCCATCAACATTTGCAAGAGATGCCGGGGTCTTGGTTGATAAGGGCTATAAGTTTAAGGCAGCGGGAATCATGAATATGTTTGCACAAACCTCGCATGTTGAATCCATTGGTGTGTTTGAGTTGTAAATTGGTATCAAGTCCTTTATGTAAGTAGGGTTTTAAATGTAAAAATGAGTGCATTCATGTTATCATCATTCGTTTGGGGAATGAATAACGTTGAAGTTGCGTGTAAAGCAACAGATGTTAATAAATGCAGTTTGCAGCACAAGACCGGGAGGTGTTCTTGAACTATCAACTTTTAACTATTTTTTTGCTGGTGCTTTTTTTGCTGGTGTTGGTTTTTGTTCGTCATAAACAAAGTAACAATTCAGACAAACAAAGCGCGCATGCATCAAAAAGCGGCCGTACATCTGCTGCTCATACAGCCTCCTCTGAGGATGGAAACGACTGGATTGAGAAAGTCAACCAGACTGTTTCCAATGCGGATAATCAAGACTGGGAATGGGGTGGAAGCGGCTCAAACGATGCAACAACTTCTGTTTCCGCACAAGAAGTCGATCCGTTGACCGAATATCAGGTTTATAAACAGTTTGGCTATGAGAGCAAAGCAGCGGAGTCTTTGGCTGGTTATCTCAATACTTTGGAAGACGGTGCGCCGGAAAAGCTGGTTCATGAATTAATCGGTTTGAATCTGCGAGTCGGCAATATCGATATGCTGGCGGATACGCTTGAGCGTCATAGTACTTCCCTTTCTGAAGATAGCGTAGCTGAATATCTGAAAGCCGGTCTGGCTTTGGATTCTACTAACCTGCGTCTGCGTGTTTTTGCCGAGCGTTATCTCGGTTGGAATATGCAGGAAGTGGACCGTCAAATTGGCGAACAAAATGGTTTGGAAGTTGCTTCCGACGAGCATATTGCCTTTGAGAACGATTCGGTTGAGCGCATTTTTGTGCCAGGTATGGGCAAACGTGCGCCTATCGTATTAGGCAAGAAAGATTTTGGCGAAATCAGCCCTGAAGAGATGGGTGCGGTTATTGGTTTTGCCAAACCGGAACGCAGTGCAAAAATCCTGAAAGACAAGATTAGCTACGAGACTGCTTTGCATCAATACAACAAAGCAATCCAAACTTCTGCGAAGCCGGCTGGTCTCATTATCGATGCCTTGCGTCTGGATTATCAGAATGAAGAAGTAGGGCAGTTTGCCAAGCATCTGTGGAAGCTTTACCACTCTTTGGGTCAATATGGCCGTCAAGTAAAAGAACGTATGCTTGGTTGGGGTTATAGCCTTGGTTATCACGAAATTTTTGATGATTTGGAAAAAGGGCCGTCTGAACAGCAAATTAAAGAGATTGGCTTGAAACGCGGTTATATCCAGCCAAGTTCTTTGCAGATGAAAGCCAAATATCGTGAGTTGGTTCAAAAAGACTCTTCAGTCATCAGCGCGAGCTCTTCACCTGCAGATGAAGCTGTGAAAGAAGTCGAATCTTTGTTGGCCTATGGTCAGTTGGATTTGGCCATCGGTACTTTGGAACAGGCTGTTTTGCAGTATCCTCAAGAATCGCAGTTGTACATTATCTTGTTTGATTTGTACGAACGCGTTGAAGATTGGGGACGTTTGGAACAATTTCTGCGCTTGTTGCGTGAACGTGTTGTCAGCCTGCCTGAAGAGGTTGTCTTGGCAATGAGTCGTCTCTTGCAACGAATGAACCAATATTCAAAAAAATAAGATAATCGTAGAAAGTACGAGTGATGAATAATCATTTACCAAAAATTAAAACCATACGGGTTATGTTACAGGAGATGGGTGAGCAACAGCAGGCGGTATTCCGTATGGCATTTAAAATGCACAATACGACGAATTACGTCATCGTTTCCCCTGATTCTGATGAAAAACCGGATTTGGTATTGGTTGATACCGATACTCCGGCAGGTGTAGAAGCTTGGAAAGAGTCGAAGAAAACTTATCCGGAAGTACCTGTGGCTATGTTTTCTTCCGAGTTGCCGACAGTAACGACTCCTTATTTGGCTAAGCCGGTCAAATTTGATACCTTGTTTCCTGTTTTGCGCAGCCTGGCTCAAGGCGGTAATGTTTTTGAGCCGTCTGAGCAACAAGCGGCTGAAGAGAATAAAAGACAATCAAATTCCGATGGCACTAGAAAAGCAACCATTCGCCGATTTAATCCAAATAAAGGCTTGTTGGGTGCGCTGAAATTTGCCAGTCAAGGACACCAAGATATTGCCGTCTTGCATGAAGGCAAGCCGATATTAATCGTGTTTCCTAGTATTCAGCGTGTACTGTTGACAGTCACTGCCAATGAGTTGGAGAAATTGTGTAAGAACGATAACTTGGCTGTCGTGTGTAAGGCTGTTCCTGATAATCCTCAATGGAAAGAAAAAGCCAAAGTCACCATTATGTCATGCTTGTGGCAAATGGCTATTTGGACTGCATCAGGCCGTCTGATTTATCCGATGACGCCGCAAACTGTTTTTACACTCAAGCGGTGGCCAAACTTAACCCGTTTGGCACATGTTCCGGAATCTATGCGTCTGTCGGCATTTCTGACAAAAACGTCTGTTAATCTGAACATCCTCTATAAAGTTATGCCTTTAGAAATGCCTGATATTTTAAATTATTTATCGGCAACATATATGACAGGCTTTTTGGCAACAGATACAGAGTTTGCAACTGATGCGAACAATACGCCTTCGTTGAATGAACAGATTGATGTGAATAGCAAAGACGTACCTGAAACAGCAATGAGCAAAGAGGCTCAAAAAATTGCCGGTCCGTCGAAAGAACAACCTCGCGGCCTGTTGCAACGCCTGATGCGTAAGTTGCTGGGTAAATCGTAAAGGACACGTCATGAAAGAAAATAAAATTATCTTTACCGGTCCTGTTGGCGTAGGTAAAACCACTGCAATTTCAGCTTTATCTGATGAACCACCAGTTCAAACCGATGCATCCGCATCCGATATGACACTTGTCCGCAAGGGGTACACGACTGTGGCGATGGACTACGGTGTCATTCATTTGGATGAGGAAACCAAGGTTCATCTGTATGGTACGCCTGGTCAGGAGCGTTTTAATTTCATGTGGGAAATTCTGAGCCAAGGCAGTATGGGCTTGGTGCTTCTTTTGGATAATACAAGAAGCAATCCATTGAAAGACCTGCAATTCTTCTTGGATGCATTCCGGGAGTTGCTGAAAAAAGCGCCTCTGGTTGTAGGGGTAACAAAGATGGATATCCGATCCTTACCAAGCGTGGATGTTTATCAAAAATATTTAGCACAGAATAATTTTAATGTCCCGGTTTTTGAGATTGATGCGCGTCGAGAAGACGATGTAAAACAATTGGTTACTGCCATGTTGTTCTCAATTGACCCCGGATTAGAGGTATAAGATGGAAGCGACACTTTCTTTACAAGCAAATTTATATCCTAAGATTACACCGGCGGGTGCGTATTATGCTGTTTCAAATGATACGCCCAGTGCCAGCAGAACTTTATTGTATGGCCTGTTGCGTGCAGAGCCGTCTGAAACCATCAGCAGCGAAAAAATCTTGGCATGGGCGGATACCAGCGACATCAATACTGCTTTGAACCTGCTGTATCGGCTCCAACGCTTGGAATTTTTGTATGGTGATGAAGAAATCAGTACAGACGATATCCATTTGACTGACGAGCAATTGCCTACATTGTTGGAACAGTTGTCTAATTCTGGCAAAGCTTTATTGGCTGATGAAAATGGTTTGTATTTTGCCAATGCTAATTTCCATCATGAGGCTGCAGAAGAGTTGGGTCTTTTGGCGAGTGAAGTGGCCAAAATGGAAGACAATCACCGTCTTTTGATTCGCAATAACCTGCATATCAATAATAGCGCATGGGGTATTTGTGATCCTTCAGGCCAAAGTGAATTGACCTTTTTCCCTCTGTATATTGGCATGACCAAGCTGATTTTGGTAATTGGCGGAATGCCTGACTTAAATAAAGAGGCTTTTGTTACTTTGGTTAAAGTGCTGTACCACCGATACGGCAGCCGTTGATTTTTGCCTGACCGATATTTATTTTAGAATGGAGCGACTATGCAACAACTATTAATCTCTGTATTAAGCGATTTGAACAATACCTCTGCTGATATCACTGCTTCTGCAGTTATTTCTACAGACGGCCTGCCGATCGCAACCATGCTGCCTTCCCACCTGAATGCAGACCGTGTAGGTGCGATATCGGCAACGCTTTTGGCATTGGGCAATCGTTCCGTACATGAGCTGGCTTGCGGTGAGTTGGATCAGGTAATGGTTAAAGGTAAAAATGGCTATATTCTGTTGAGTCAGGCAGGTGAAAATGCAGTATTGGCATTGATGGCAAAAGAAAGCGGTAAATTGGGCTTGATTTTGTTGGATGCGAAACGTGCGGCCAAACAAATTTCTGAAATCTTATAAAATTTTTATAAATTAAAAAGATATAAAAATATTTTTGTTTTTATATAGATTGTTGCTTGACAGGTTTCTGATATTTTCTATATAATTCCATCTTTAATTCCCCGATAGCTCAGTCGGTAGAGCGACGGACTGTTAATCCGCAGGTCCCTGGTTCGAGCCCAGGTCGGGGAGCCAAATTTAAAAACCACCATATTGCATGGTGGTTTTTATTTTATCTATTTATTAGTATTTTTAAAATATTAGATGATTGTACTCAATTCATTAGTTTTCAGATGGCCTTTTCAATATATTTCAATATCGTACTCATTTTTTAAGCTAAATATAATATCTAGCAAAATAATAATATTTTGGTTGCATCGATGGAAAACTTACATAAATTACATTCTTCATCACGCTTTCGGTTTGCATTAAAAAATGCGGCATGGCATTTGTTGATTAGTTTGATTTTGGCAGGATTGGCCGCTTTGTTGGATTTGGAGTTTGGTATCCTTATCCGTATGCTGAGCTGACAGGCGGATTGGCTTTATATAAACTGGTTATTTCAGTAGATATTGTTTGCGGCCCGTTGCTGACTTTGATTCTTGCCAGTCCGAGCAAGAAACTTAAAGAGAGGATTATTGATTTTTCCTTAATCGGCATAATTCAGCTGGCTGCTTTAATTTACGGTTTGTACAGCGTATCTCTGGCGCGTCCAGTGGTTGCCGCATTCGAAACCGATAGGATGAATGTGGTAACTGCTGCAGAAATTGATGTAAATGATTTGAGCCATGCTCCGAAGGATTTGCAGGATTTATCTTGGTTTGGCGTACGCCGTGTTGGGTTGCGTGAAGCGATGAGCCCGGACGAAGCTAACCAAAGCCTAGATTTGTCTTTGAAAGGCATTGAACCGAGTATGAGGCCTTCTTGGTGGTTGCCAGATTCGCAGCAAGAGCGTGAGAAAATCCGTAAGGCAATGAAACCGTTGTTTGTTTTGGCAAAAGCCCGTGGTATGAATGAGGACTCAATTTTGGAAAAGGCTTCGCTGAGAAATGATGGGAAAGAGTTGTATTTCTTGCCATTTACCAGTGCACGAAGTAAAGAATGGGTTGTGATATTGAATGATCAGACAGATTTCTTGGGTTATGCGCCGATTGATGGTTTTATCAAGTAAGAAAAGGCCTTCTGAAAGCTGGTAAGTGATGGTATAGGCTGTTTTTAAAAGAAAATATGCTGTCAGATTTTGCCTTTCTTTCGTCAAACTGATAAACTGTTTGCCATTGTTGTTGATCGAGGCATAAATTTTTCATGAAAGACGCAGAGCAGAGTAGTTGTTATACCGCTTCTTTCCCTTTATTTATGTCCAAACTTTGGCAGTCTGTCCGTTTTAAGCGGAACGGCTGCCTTTTTGTATTTTAAAGGAACACAGTCATTATGGATTTCAGTTGGTTGGCAGAGCCGCATACTTGGATAGGCTTTGCCACGCTTCTGGTTTTGGAAGTTGTTTTAGGTATTGATAACCTTGTTTTCGTAGCGATTTTGGCAAACAAGGTTAAACCGTCGCAACGTGATAGGGCGCGGATAACGGGCTTGGGTTTGGCCGTTGTTATTCGGATTTTCATGCTGGGCTTTATGGCGCACATCATGACGCTGACGCGTCCTTTGTTTGAGTTGGGCGGCCTGGAGATTTCCGGTAAAGACATGATTATGTTTGCCGGCGGTATTTTCCTGCTTTATAAAGCGACTACCGAGCTGCACGAACGACTTGAAGGCCACAATCAATTTGCTGTTGCTGAAGGGCAGAAGAAGCATTCTGCTTTTTGGGGCGTTGTGGCGCAAATCTTGATTTTGGATGCAGTTTTCTCTATCGATTCTGTTATTACGGCAGTGGCGATGGTGGATCATATTGTGGTGGCAATGGGTGCGGTTGTTGTGGCGATGACGGTGATGATTTCTGCCAGCAAACCGTTGACTGCCTTTGTGGACAAGCATCCAACCATTGTGATGTTGTGTTTGGGTTTCTTGTTGATGATTGGTTTCAGCCTGATTGCAGAAGCCTTCCATTTCCATATTCCGAAAGGCTATTTGTATGCGGCGATTGGCTTCTCGATTTTGATCGAACTGTTTAATCAGGTTTCGCAAAAGAATGCCCGTAAAAATGACTATATCAGCACTTCTTGGCGTAAGCGTACCGCTGAAAATGTGTTGGGCATGATGGGTATCCGCGAAAGCATTTTGGCAAAAGCAGGCGATAATGGCGGTGATGACGAGCATTTTGAAGAAAACGAAAAATCCATGATTCGCAGCGTGCTGACTTTGGCGGAGCGTCCGATTATGGGGGTGATGATTCCACGTCGGGAAATCGAGAAATTGGATATTTCCCAAAGTCGGGAAGAACAAAATGCGCAGTTGAAAAATACGCCGTATAGCCGTTTGTTGGTTGTCGGTAAGGCAGGTGTAGATGAGCCTTTGGGCTATATCAGTAAAAAAGATTTGCTGAACCAGCTGCTTGAATCGGGAGAAATCAATATTCAGACGGCCTTGCGCCAACCGTTGATTTTGCCGGACAGTACGACGGCGTTGAATGCGATTGAATTGTTCCGTCAAAGTAGCGCGGATTATGCGTTGGTAGTGGATGAGTTTGGCGCGGTGTTGGGTATGGTGACCATGAAAGATTTGTTGGAAACTATTGCTGGTGAATTCCCCGAGGAATTCGAGCGTGAGGAAGAAGAAGCTGCTCCGGCCAGTCAGGATGAAACGCTGTCTGTGGATGGTGCATTGGAGTATGTGGAATTGGCTTCTCAATTAAATCTGCCTGCTCAAGAAGAAGACGCAGACTTCCATACCGTTGCCGGCTTGATTATGGAAGAATTGCAAAGTATTCCTGATGTGGGCGATTTCATCGATTACCATGGTTGGCGTTTTGAAGTGGTTGAGAAGGACGGACAACGTATTGCCCGTGTGAAAATCAACCGTTTGCCGGAAGAAGAATAAGTAAAGGCTAATATAGTAAAGGCCGTCTGAAAATGTTCAGACGGCCTTTTTATTGATTCAACTTTAGTTGCCGTAATGTCCTGAGCCTAAGATTCGGTGTGAATGTGCGCCGGTTGCATGGTGGGGATTGCTCGGAACTTGATTGCACCAACAGGCGGCAAGCCAGGCAAAAGCGGCTGCTTCGACCCATTGTGGGTCAAGATGGAGCTTGGCTGTGCTGTGTAATTTGGTGTCGGGAGAAAACAGGTTTTCCAAGTCTTGCATCAAAACCGGATTGCGGATGCCACCGCCGCAGATATAAAGATTATGAATCGCCGGAGCAGCTTGTTTGGTCGCATCAAAAATGGTTTGTGCAGTATAAAAGACCAATGTGCGTATCACATCTTCCGGATTTTCATTACCTTTCAGACGGCCTTGAAGCCAGCTTAGGGAAAACAATTCTCGGCCTGTACTTTTCGGATAAGGGCGGCTGAAGTAAGGATGGTCTAGTAGGGAAGCGAGCAGGTCTGGGAGGACTTTGCCTTGTGCGGCTTTTTCCCCGTTTTTGTCGTAAGGCTGTCGCCAAATATGTTGCATCCATGCATCCATCAGCATATTGCCGGGGCCGGTATCGAAGCCGAAAGAAGGGCTGTCGGGTGGAAGAATGCTGATATTGGAAATGCCGCCAATGTTGAGTACGGCACGAGTTTCATTCGCATCTTGAAACAACGCTTCGTGAAAAGCGGGGACGAGGGGCGCACCTTGACCGTTGCAGGCAAGATCGCGGCTGCGGAAGTCGCCGACCGTGAAAATGCCGGTTAGTTCGGCTAATAGGGGGAGGTTGACCAGTTGAATGCTGTAACCGTGTTCAGGCGCATGGCGGATGGTTTGTCCGTGGCAGCCGATCGCGGCAATGTCTTTGGCCGACAGGTTTTGTCCTGTCAATAGTTGTTGGACGGTTTGGGCGTATAGGCGGCTGAGTGTTTGCGCCAGGATATTGCTTCTGTGCAATTCATTTTCTCCTATGTCTTGCAGTGCCAATAATTCTTGGCGCAGGCCGTCTGAATAGGGTAGAAAGCTGTGGGCAACGGCTCGTTGCCATTGCTTGCCCTGCATTTGAATCAGTACGGCATCGGCACCGTCCATGCTGGTTCCGGACATGATGCCGATATAGTATTGGGGTTGCATTTCGGTTACAGAAAGAGAAGGTAAAACGACATTTTAACGCCTTTTGACGTTTTTACGGGAATTTCGGCATTTAATGTAAATAGTTGGTGCAAGAAAGATTACAAAAAGGTTAAAATAACGTGACTCAACATGTTTTCCAAAAGGAAACTTTCCATGGCTCAAACTCAGTCGAGTGCGAACTTGAAGCTGATTAATACGGTTTTTGCCGCTATGCTTGTGAGCATGGTCGGCTATTTTATTTATTGGGGCCTGGGTTATACCCACTACAACCACTCCGGCCTGTTTATCCTTGCTACCTTTTTCGGCGTCTTCATGGCGTTTAATGTGGGTGGCAACGATATTGCCAACTCTTTCGGTACAAGTGTCGGCTCCGGCACTTTGACCATTCCGCAAGCCTTGCTGATTGCGGCAGTATTTGAAGTCAGCGGCGCAGTGATTGCCGGCGGCGAGGTAACAGATACCATCCGTAAGGGTATTGTCGATTTGAATGGCATGCATCTGGATCCGATGCAGTTTGTTTTTATTATGATGTCTGCGCTTTTGGCTGCGGCATTGTGGCTGCTTTTTGCATCGCGCAAAGGTCTGCCGGTTTCTACGACACATGCCATTATCGGCGGTATCGTCGGTAGCGCCTTGTGTATGGCGGCATTGAACGGTGTGGATTCCGTTGCGCTGATTCAATGGGACAAGTTGGGCGAAATTGCCTTGTCTTGGATTTTGTCTCCGGTTTTGGGCGGCATCGTTTCCTATCTGTTGTTTTCACGAATTAAGAAAAACGTTTTGGACTACAACTCTTGGGCCGATAATACGCTAAAAGGCATCAAGCTGGAGAAGAAAGCCTATAAAGAAGAGCATCGCCAGTTTTTTGAGGCCTTGAGCGAATCTGAAAAAGTCGAATACGCCACCAAAATGGCGCATGATGCCCAAATCTATGATGAGCCGGACTTTGATCCTGAAGAGTTGCAGTCTGAGTATTATCGCGGCCTGTACCGCTTTGACAGCCGTAAGGGCGAAGTAGATTCTTACAAAGCCCTGCATTCCTGGGTGCCGTTTATTGCTTCTGTCGGCGGCATGATGATTGCGGCCATGTTGATTTTCAAAGGTCTGAAAAATCTGCATTTGGGCATGAGCAACGTCAACAGCTTCCTGACCATTTTCATGATCGGTGCGGCTATTTGGATGGGTACGTTTGTATTTGCCAAAAGTTTGAAACGCAAAGATTTGGATAAATCGACTTTCCAAATGTTCTCATGGATGCAGGTATTTACCGCTTGCGGTTTCGCATTCAGCCATGGTGCGAACGATATTGCCAATGCGATTGGTCCGTTTGCCGCGATTATGGATGTGCTGCGTACCAACAGCATTACTGCTCAAAACGCCGTGCCGCCGATTGCCATGTTGACTTTCGGTATCGCTTTGATCGTCGGCTTGTGGTTTGTCGGTAAAGAAGTGATTAAAACCGTAGGCACCAGCTTGGCAGAAATGCACCCCGCGTCAGGCTTCTCAGCCGAGCTTTCTGCCGCCGCTGTTGTGATGGCCGCATCATTTATGGGCTTGCCTGTTTCCAGTACCCATATCTTGGTGGGTGCAGTTTTGGGTATCGGCTTGGTTAACCGCAATGCTAACTGGAAATTGATGAAACCGATCGGCCTTGCTTGGGTAATTACCTTGCCTGCCGCTGCCGTTTTGTCTGTTGTCAGCTATTTGGTTTTGCAAGCCGTGTTTTAAATGACTATTTGATTTCAAAAGGCCGTCTGAAAGATATTTCAGACGGCCTTTTCTTATGTTCATTAAGAGTAGATTTTAGTTTGTTATGAACAAGCAAAGCTATTTTTAATCAGCCCACTATAAGGTTAAGACAGTAAAAAAGCCCCCAATTCATCGACGCTAAAGATGTCGTATTGAATTGGGGTCTTTATTTATTTAGTGCAAGCCTTATCAGGCCGTCTGAACATTATTCGGCAGCTTCGTTGGTCTCAGCTTGTACAGGAGCCGCTTCTGCTTCTGCAGTAGCCTTAGCAGCTTGGCGTTCGGCTTGTGCAGCCAATGCCTGTTGAACGGCTGGGTGCTGTTGGGCGATGGTTTGTTCTTCTGCGCTGACTTCGCCTTTGAAGTGGTTGTTCAAGTCAAAACGTTTGCCGCCGCGAGCCAGGGCTTTCAGATAGCGCGGACGGCGGCAGTGGTTGGCCAGTACGCGTGCAATCAGTGCAGGGTCGTATTGGGGCAGGGCGGCAACCAAGTCTTGGTCGATACCGACAGCCAACGGTTTGAATCGTTTGAAAACATCATATTTGCCGTAAATGTGGTCGGCAATCATGTCTGTCTGTTTTTTCTTGCTCATGGTTTGGACGGCAGATTTCAGCGCAGCGCCCAAAGCGGTTTCTTGTGCCATTGCGGTTGTATTCCTCTAATATAAATCCGTATTTTCGTCATACGGCAATAAGGTGCTATTGTAGTATAAAGACTGTGATTTGGCTAAATTTTTCTGAGAATATTCAGAAATAAACGGTTATTTTTCCAATTTGGCAATGTCCGGTGTATTAACCTGAACATCGGCATTTTGCGCACGATGGCGTAAGGCGTGGTCAATCAATACCAATGCCAGCATGGCTTCTGCAATCGGAGCAGCGCGTAAACCGACGCAGGGGTCGTGGCGGCCGTGTGTGGCAAGTTCGACAGGGTTGCCCTCTATATCAATGCTGTGGCGCGGTGTGGCGATGGAACTGGTCGGTTTGATGGCAATATTCACATGAATGTTTTGTCCGGTGCTGATGCCGCCCAAGATGCCGCCTGAGTGGTTGGACAGGAAGCCTTGAGGCGTGAGCTCGTCGCCATGCTCGCTGCCGCGTTGCGTTACGCTATCAAAACCTGCGCCGATTTCCACGCCTTTGACGGCATTGATGCCCATCATGGCATAGGCAATTTCTGCATCGAGGCGGTCAAAAACCGGTTCGCCCAAGCCGACAGGGACGTTGGTTGCTTCGATATGAAGTTTTGCGCCGACAGAATCCAATGATTTGCGCACGCTGTCCATATAGTTTTCTAAGTCCTCAATTTGGCTTTGGTTTGCTGCAAAAAAAGGATTTTGGGAAATATGTTCGTAGCCTTCAAACTGGATTTCTTTTTCGCCGACTTGGGTAACGTAGGCGGTGATTTCCGTGCCGAATTTTTCTTTCAGCCATTTTTTAGCGACTGCTCCGGCTGCAACACGGGCAGCGGTTTCGCGGGCAGAACTTCTACCGCCGCCGCGATAGTCGCGTGTACCGTATTTGTGCCAGTAGGTGTAATCGGCATGTCCGGGGCGGAAGCTGGTGGCGATATTGCCATAGTCTTTACTGCGTTGGTCGGTATTGCGGATTAGGAGGGCGATGGGTGTGCCGGTGGTTTTGCCTTCGAATACGCCGGAGAGGATTTCGACTTGGTCGGCTTCGCGGCGTTGGGTAACGTGGCGGCTGGTGCCGGGTTTACGACGGTCAAGGTCAAACTGGATATCCGCTTCGCTCAATTCTAGTCCTGGCGGGCAGCCGTCAATGATGCAGCCCAAGCCTGCGCCGTGGCTTTCGCCGAAAGTGGTAACGGTAAAGATTTGTCCGAAGGTATTGCCTGCCATAGGGATACTCTTTTGAAATTGGGGTTGGAAATTTTTTGCTTGTTTGGATAATTCTCAGGCCGTCTGAACAGGGAAACGAGGATCTTTGATTTCGTTGTCACATCTGTTCAGACGGCCTTTTGAGATGACTGCTTAGTTTAATTTACCGTGGCACTGTTTGTATTTCAGGCCGCTGCCGCAAGGGCAAGGATCGTTGCGGTGAACAATCAGGCCGTTTTGTGCAAGCGCTTCAGGGCTGAAGTCTGTGCCGTCAGGGTCGAACGCTTCGGTAACCAAATCGGTTTGCGATTGACCGAGCAATTCTTCCATATCAGGCGCATCGGAGTGGACGGTTTGAACATCGCTGACGCTTTGTGCGGCAGTGTGGTCGTATTCGCTGTTGCGTTCGATTTGAACGGCGGTCAGCAAAGCGGCAATGTTTTGTTTGATGCCGCGCCACAGGTTTTCAAACATAGCGAAAGCTTCGCGTTTGTATTCTTGTTTCGGATTTTTCTGAGCATAGCTGCGCAGATGGATACCTTGGCGCAAGTAGTCCATAGCGGCAAGGTGTTCGCGCCATTGGTTGTCGATAACTTGCAGCATAACATTACGTTCGAAGTCTGACATAGCCTGTTTGCCGACCAATTCGACTTTTTCGGCATACTCGTCTTCGATGCGCTTGATGAGGCGTTCTTTAATGTCTTGGTTGTCCAAAGTGCTGTCTTCTTTCAGCCAGCCTTTAATATCGACATGCAGGCGGAAATCGGCGGCAAGTTGATGCTCCAGTGCCGGAATGTCCCATTGCTCTTCCATGCTGTCAGGCGGGATGTGGTAATCAACCAAGTCACTGATAACGTCGGCGCGGATTTCGCGGGTCAAATCGCTGACGTCTTTGCTGGTCAGGATTTCGTTACGTTGATGGTAAATTACTTTACGTTGGTCATTGGCAACATCATCGTATTCCAAAACCTGTTTACGCATATCGAAGTTGCGGCCTTCGACTTTACGTTGTGCGCCTTCGATTTGACGGGTCAGCAGACCGTGTTCGATGGCAACGCCGCGCTCAGGTGCCAGGCGGTTGAGGATAGCGGCGGCACGGTCGAGTGCGAAGAGGCGCAATAATGGGTCTTCAAACGACAGATAGAAACGGCTGGAGCCGGGGTCACCCTGACGACCGGCACGACCGCGCAACTGGTTGTCGATACGGCGGCTTTCATGGCGTTCTGTACCGATAATGTGCAAACCGCCTGCGGCCACAACTTGGTCGTGTTCAGCTTGCCAACCGCTTTCAAGGGCGGAAATTTGCGCTTGTTTTTGCTGTTCGCTCAGGGTTTCATCGGCGTGGATGGCTTCGATTTGATGTTTGAGGTTGCCACCCAAGACAATATCGGTACCGCGGCCTGCCATGTTGGTGGCAACGGTAATTGCGCCGACTTTACCGGCTTGAGCTACAATCAATGCCTCGCGCTCGTGTTCTTTGGCGTTCAGAACGTTATGCGGCAGACCGGCTTTGTGTAACAAGTCAGAAACCAGTTCGGAGTTTTCGATGCTGGTTGTACCGACCAAAACCGGTTGGCCGTTTTTGTGGCATTCGGCGATGTCTTTGACGACGGCTTCAAATTTTTCTTCGGCTGAGCGGAAGATTTGGTCGTTGAAGTCTTTACGTTGTACAGGACGGTTGGTCGGGATGATGACGGTTTCGAGGTTGTAAATGCTTTGGAACTCGAAGGCTTCGGTGTCGGCCGTACCGGTCATGCCAGACAGTTTGCTGTACAGGCGGAAGTAGTTTTGGAAGGTAATAGATGCAAGCGTTTGGTTTTCGCGTTTGATTTCTACGCCTTCTTTGGCTTCAACGGCTTGGTGCAAGCCTTCGGACCAGCGGCGACCGGCCATCAGACGGCCTGTGAATTCGTCCACAATCACGATTTCGCCGTCTTGGATAACGTAGTGTTGGTCTTTGTGGAACAGGGTGTGCGCGCGCAATGCAGCCATGAGGTGGTGCATCAGGGAAATATTGGCGGCAGAGTAGAGCGAGTCGTTTTCCTGTAATAAGCCCATTTGGGTCAGGATTTGCTCGGCGTGTTCGTGACCGGCTTCGCTCAGAATAACTTGGTGTGCTTTTTCATCCACCCAGTAATCGCCTTCGCCTTCTTCGGTTTCTTGGCGGATAAGGTGGGCCGGAACGGCATCCATCACGCGGTAGAGCTGGATGTTGTCATCTGCCTGGCCGGAAATAATCAGCGGCGTACGCGCTTCGTCGATCAGAATGGAGTCCACTTCGTCGACAACGGCAAAGTTCAATTCGCGCTGAACTTTGTCGTATTGGTCGGTAACCATATTGTCGCGCAGGTAGTCGAAGCCGAATTCGTTGTTGGTACCGTAAGTAATGTCGGCGCCGTAAGCGGTTTGGCGTTCGAAAGGTTGCAAATCGGCTACGATCACGCCGACGCTCAAGCCTAAGAAATTGTACAACGGCTCCATAATGCCTGCGTCACGGGAGGCGAGGTAGTCGTTGACGGTAACGACGTGTACACCTTTTCCTGACAATGCATTCAGGTAAACGGCAAGGGTGGCTACCAGAGTTTTACCTTCACCGGTACGCATTTCGGCGATTTTGCCGTTGTGCAGGACCATACCGCCGATCAGCTGTACATCGAAGTGGCGCATGCCCAATACGCGGCGGGATGCCTCGCGGCAGACGGCAAAGGCTTCAACCAAAATATCATCTAGCGTTTGTCCGTCAGCGAGGCGTTGTTTGAATTCGGCGGTTTTGGCCTGTAAATCTGCGTCGCTCAACGCTTTCATCTGTTCTTCGAGTGCATTGATTTTAGCAACGGATTTACGATATTGTTTCAGCAGGCGGTCGTTGCGGCTGCCGAAGATTTTCTTAGCAATGTTTGTCAGCATGAATAATTCCTGCGCCTTGATATAATAGTGGGCGAAATTGGGATTTTAACACAAGCGCTTGTATAACGCGGTAATGCTGTTTGAAATAAAGGCAGTTTTGCTGTATTTCAATTGTAATTGTTTGGTTAATTTACTGAAAGGCCGTCTGAAACTATGGATTTAGCACAATTAGGGAAGCGCGATCATTTATTGGCGGGCTTGTTGCAACAATCGCAACAATGGCGGAAATTGGATGCAAAAGTCAAAACGGTTTTACCGGTCAACCTGCATCCGCATTTTCAGACGGCCTGTATTGAAGACGGAAGACTGGTTTTGCTGGCCGCCAACAATATGGCTGCTTCGCGTTTGAAAATGATCCTGCCTGCCATGTTGCCCAAGTTGCAAGCGTTACATGACGGAATACGGGAAGTGGCGGTCAGGGTGGTCCCCAAACCTCCTCCTCAGCCGAAAACCAACAGCTTGCGATTGAGCGAGGCTGCTTTGGACAGCTTCGATGCAGCTGCGGCCAAATTGGAAGGTAGGCATCCCGAATTGGCAGCGGCATTGGCAGAATTGGTACGCAAGCACAGCCGCTAAAATCATGCCGGATGAGATTAGGGTTAATAAATGTTAAAACTTATTTCATTTGACCGATAGCATCTAATACTAAAGAAATACGACCTAAACAGTAACTGTTTTCTTTTAGGTAAACTGATGTAAACTTGGCCTGAAACTTTGATTTCGTGTGAAGTTTGTAGCAAAATAACGCCTGAATTTCTTATCGCTCTGCGTGAATAAGTTTAAGTTTGGCATTTGCCTTTGTTAATATATTCGCGCGGGTTCTATTAATAGAACTTAACAAGACTCTCATCATTAGGAGATACATCAATGAAAGCTTATCTGGCTCTGATTTCCGCTGCCGTTATCGGCTTGGCTGCATGCTCTCAAGAAGCTGCAAAACCTGCTGAAGCACCTGCTGCTTCCGCTGCTTCTGAAGCTGCTCCTGCAGAAACTACTGCACCTGCCGATGCCGCTCCTGCCTCTGAAGCTGCTCCAGCCGATGCTGCTGCCGGCAACTGCGCAACTACTGTTGAAGCCAACGACGCTATGCAGTTCAACACTAAAGAAATCCAAGTAAGCAAAGCTTGTAAAGAATTCACCATCACTTTGAAACACACCGGTACCCAACCTAAAGAAAGCATGGGTCACAACATCGTCATCGGTAAAGCCGAAGACATGGACGGTATTTTCAAAGACGGTGCCGGTGCTGCTGCAACTGACTACGTTAAACCTGACGACGCACGCGTTGTTGCCCACACCAAACTGGTTGGCGGCGGCGAAGAAGCTTCCCTGACTCTGGATCCTGCTAAATTGGCTGGCGGCGAATACAAATTCGCTTGTACCTTCCCAGGTCACGGTGCTTTGATGAACGGTAAAGTTACTTTGGTTGACTAATCCGCCTCAAGCTCGAAAACAGACAGCCTGCCTTGCGCAGGCTGTTTTGTTATAATCTGGAAACATTAATTTAAGAATAAAACTTCAAAACCATGAACCCGTTTGAAACCAAAAGCGTTACTTTTGCCGAACCCATTGAAATGCTGTACGCCTGTCATGGCAAAGTGCGCCGTTTCTGCAGCCAGGTTGCCATGTTGTCGGACTATATTGCCGAAAACGGCTGCAATCAAATCGTTTTGCAAACCATCCGCCAGATTGCCCAATATTTTAATGTTGCCGCGCCGTTGCACCATGAAGACGAAGAGGAAAATTTCTTCCCGCTTCTATTGCAATATGCGCCGCAAGCTCAAGAAAGCGTTGACGAGCTTTTGCGCCAACATATCAGCCTGCATAGCAACTGGGCGGCGGTATCCGTCGAATTCGCCAAACTCGAAGCAGACAACGCCTATGTCCCCGATGCGGAAACGTTCAAACGCTTTGTCGCAGGATATGATGTTCATCTGGCGATTGAAGAGCCGCTGTTTGATATGGGCAAAACCTTTATTCCCAAAGAAAAACTGACCGAAATCGGCGAAATTATGGCCGCACGCCGCCGCAAATAAGGCCGTCTGAAATAATCGTCTCAAGGATATATTATGCTGACCCCAAAAAGTTGCGATTTGTTCAATATTCCCTTTTTCCAATTTTCCCAGCTTAAAAAATACCAGCCTGAAAGCATTCCGCAAATTAAGGCAGACTATAAAGAAAACTGGCAGGTATGGCAGCAGCTGATCCAGCAGGTTGCCGCCGAATTGGGCGCGCCGTTTGCGCCGCCGCATATCGAACGCTGGTGTAACGGCTGGCAGGTCCGCGCCCATTTCTTTGCCTATTTCAAATACGAACAATATAAAAATTCCGCAGCGATTTTATCGATTTTGCTCAACCGCCGCCGTTTGAGCGTCAGCTTGGACTGGCATTGCTATAAAGCCGATGTGTCGCCCATTGCGCTGCCTGATTACAACCGCTGGCTGGATAATTTTGATATTGAAAAATACGCTTCCTTCGATATGTGGCACGGTGCGGAAAGTGAATATGACGACTACCGCACCGTCGCCCAACAAAGCGACGGCGATAGAAAGCTTCGAGACGATAAAGATTTCTTCTGTATCGGGAAACACATCGAGCGTGATGATTTAGGCAAGCAGGATGTAGCGAAATGGATAGCGGAAACAGTGGAAGAATTACTGCCGCTGTATGAAGCTTGCCATGGAAAATAACTCAGAATACTGAAAGGCAGACTGCCTATTCAGTATCTTCAAATAAACTCAAGGCCGTCTGAAAATCATATTCAGAACGTTTCAGACGGCCTGTTTCTCAAAGTGAACAAATATGACCGAAACCCAATCCCTAGAGCTTGCCAAAGCGCTGATTTCCCGCCCGTCCGTTACGCCGGATGACCAAAACTGCCAACAACTGCTGGCCGAACGCCTGCAAAAAATCGGTTTTTCCGTAGAAGAGCTTCATTTCGGCGACACCAAAAATGTTTGGTTGCGACGCGGTACTCAGGCTCCGGTGTTTTGCTTTGCCGGACATACCGACGTCGTGCCGACAGGCCCTGTTGAAAAATGGGATTCGCCTCCGTTTGAACCGACCGAGCGTGAAGGCCGTCTGTATGGTCGCGGCGCGGCGGATATGAAAACCAGCATTGCCTGTTTCGTTACCGCCTGTGAGCGTTTCGTTGCCGAACATCCCGATCATCAAGGCAGTATCGCGCTCCTGATTACTTCGGACGAAGAGGGCGATGCGCTGGACGGCACGACCAAAGTCGTCGATGTGTTGAAAGCGCGCGGCGAGCTGATTGATTACTGTATCGTCGGCGAACCGACTGCCGTAGATAAATTGGGCGATATGTTGAAAAACGGCCGCCGCGGCTCACTGTCGGGCAACTTGACCGTCAAAGGCAAGCAAGGCCATATTGCCTATCCGCATTTGGCAATCAATCCCGTGCATACTTTTGCCCCGGCCTTGCTGGAGCTGACACAAGAAGTCTGGGACGAGGGCAACGAATACTTTCCGCCGACCAGTTTCCAAATTTCCAATATCAACGGCGGCACAGGCGCGACCAACGTCATTCCAGGCGAGATGAACGTCAAATTCAATTTCCGTTTTTCTACCGAGTCCACCGAAGAAGGGCTGAAACAACGTGTCCACGCCATTTTAGACAAACACGGCGTGCAATACGATTTGCAGTGGTCTTGCTCAGGTCAGCCGTTCCTGACTCAGGCCGGAAAACTGACCGATGTGGCACGCGAGGCCATTGCCGAGATTTGTGGCGTTGAGGCTGAATTGTCCACTACCGGCGGCACTTCGGACGGACGCTTTATTAAAGCCATTGCTAAAGAACTCATCGAATTAGGCCCGTCCAATGCGACCATCCACCAAATCAACGAAAACGTACGTTTGGAAGATATTCCGAAGCTGTCGGCAGTGTATGAGGGTATGTTGACGCGATTGTTGGCTGAAAAGGCCGTCTGAAAACGACAGAAAGGGTATTGCCCCATCAAAACTGGCATACATTGTGGCAATGCTTTGACTGTCATTAATCGATTTCTTCACTAAAGGTTTCCTATGCAGAAATTTATCTCAGCCCTTGTTGTATTCGGATTGTCATTATCCTTGACAGGTTGTCTTGAATCCGAGCCAAAGCCTCAAGCAGTTTCAATCAATCAAGGAAAAATTTTAGAAAAAAATGTACTGGTGGGATTGTGGCATATTGACGAGTTACCCATGGATGCGCCCCAAAACGCATATTATCTCAGTCGGGTAGAAACAACCGGCTCTGACAATCACATTTATGGAAAGCACATTGAGTTTGATAAAGACGGCAGGTTTAGCAGCAGTTATTCAGCAGAATGCGGTAATGATTGTTTTCCACATTCAGAAGGTCTTTATCGATTTGTAAGTGATGATGAAGTGATTTTGCAAGCGACCAAGGTTGAGCAAAGAGGCTATTGTGGGGAAAGCGGGGAGTTTAACAAGAGCGGCGAGTGGGTCTTGGGAAAATTTAAGATAGAAAAAGACAAAGAATTTGTTGTTTTAAAGAAAATTCTATAATTCCCATTTTGGGATTTTATAAAATTTTTGGACGAGTTTCATTGATAGGGTAGGCGGAAACTTCCAGCCAACCTACATATAAGTTTTAAAGCCGCCGTACCGGATGGTGGAATTTATGATCCGTCGGGTAATAGTTTGGGGGTTTGTTGATTATCGGGAGTAAATGCAGATGATTACTCTGCCTTCTTTAGATGCGCTTCCAGCAAAGTGGAATGAAATCCGAGAGCAGTTGGAAACTGACTTTCCCGTTACTCTCGAAGCCTTGCTGCACGAGCGTCTTACGGAACACGAAGCCAAGCAGTTCGAGCAGGATTTTATCGACCGTATCGGCTGCACGCCCGAAGAATATGTCCGTATCCGCCGAGCCATCCGTCTGTTGGAAGCGCGTTATCCTGATAGTCCGAACGAACTGACTGCGGCCGCGGTTGCCACGCCGTTGGGCGAGATGTTGGCGGTGTTCGGCAGCAAGGGTTTGTGTCTGCTGGAATTTGTCGGGCAGAAACATATGGAACAGGAAATCATGGCTGTCCAAAAAGCTTTGCGCGGGCAGTTCATTTTCCAAGAAAATGAGCAAACGCAACTTTTGCGCCAAGAATTAGATTTATACTTCCAAGGCCGTCTGAAAGTTTTTGCGACGCCTTTGGAAACGATAGGCACGGCCTTTCAGCAGCAGGTATGGAATGCGCTGCTGACTATTCCTTACGGCGAAACGCGCAGCTACAAGGAGCAGGCGCAACAGTTGGGTAATCCTAAGGCTATTCGCGCCGTTGCCGCTGCAAACGGGCAGAATAAGGTGTCTATCTTGATTCCCTGCCACCGCGTTATCGGTAGCGATGGTAAGCTGACCGGCTATGCAGGCGGTTTGAACCGCAAACAATCGTTGCTTGCCTTGGAGCGAGGTGAGGTTCAGACGGCCTTGTTTTGAGAGGATCTGCATTAGGGGCAGGCTTCGCACGCTGAAAAATTGAGTAGCAGAAGGTCGGGGAAGCCCGGAAAAATCTGCATGGAGAAAAATGTTGGGCAATGCCCACGCTAGAAAAAGAGAAATAAGACATGAGCCTGAAAAACCGCCATTTTTTAAAACTTTTGGATTTCACGCCCGAAGAAATTACTGTCTATCTCGACCTTGCCGCCGAATTGAAGGCCGCTAAAAAAGCAGGGCGCGAGGTGCAGCGGATGCAGGGAAAAAACATTGCCCTGATTTTCGAGAAAACATCAACCCGCACCCGTTGCGCGTTTGAAGTGGCTGCGCGTGATCAAGGGGCAGGGGTAACTTATCTGGAGCCGTCTGCCAGCCAAATTGGGCATAAGGAAAGTATTAAGGATACGGCGCGGGTTTTGGGGCGGATGTTTGACGGTATCGAATATCGCGGTTTTGGACAGGATGTAGTGGAAGAGCTGGCCAAGTATGCGGGCGTGCCTGTGTTCAATGGTTTGACCAACGAGTTTCACCCGACTCAAATGCTCGCCGATGCGCTGACGATGCGCGAGCATAGTGATAAGCCTTTGAACCAAATTGCGTTTGCCTATGTCGGTGATGCGCGTTACAACATGGCCAATTCGTTGCTGGTGTTGGCTGCGAAACTGGGCATGGACGTGCGTATCGGTGCACCGAAAAGTTTGTGGCCGTCTGAAAACATTATCGAGACGGTGCAGGCTGTTGCCAAAGAGACCGGTGGACGGATTCTGTTGACGGAGAATGTGCAGGAAGCCGTAAAAGGCGTGGATTTTATCCATACCGATGTGTGGGTCAGTATGGGCGAGCCTAAAGAGGCTTGGCAGGAACGTATTGATTTGCTGAAAGGTTACCGCGTTACCCCCGAATTGATGGCGGCGGCGGAAAATCCGCAAGTCAAGTTTATGCATTGCCTGCCTGCTTTCCATAATCGCAAAACCAAAGTCGGCGAATGGATTTATGAGACATTCGGCCTGAATGGTGTGGAAGTAACGGAAGAAGTCTTTGAAAGCGAAGCCAGCATTGTGTTTGATCAGGCAGAAAACCGGATGCACACGATTAAAGCGGTGATGGTAGCGGCATTGGGCGGTTGAGTTTTGCGCTCAACGCTGCTTACTGCTTCATTTAATAGAGATTAAATAAAGGCCGTCTGAAAGAAAGACTTTCAGACGGCCTTGTCGTTTGCTGATAAGGTTTATTGCCAAATCAGGACTTTGGGTTCGGGCGTTACTTGATAGCCTTCTTGACGCAATAGTTCGATTAGGCCTTTTTCGCTGGATAAATGGGCAATGCCGACAGCAAAGAGGGTGCTTTGTTTGGCGGATTGCTTGCGGATTTCAGGCAGCCATGCCAAGTTGCGGCGGATCAGGAGGTCGTTTTTCAGCCAATCGGACATGGCTTTGGCGTACTTAGTATCAACAAGTTTGAGGGTGCGCTGTTCGGTTTCTTCCAAAAGTGGAATGAGTTCTTCAAAGCGGCCGTCTGAATAGGCTTGATGGAGTTTTTTGATATCTTCGGTTTCTTCTTTATTGGTTTTAATGCTGGCTTTCAGAAAGTTGAGCATGGTTTCTTCAGGCTGTGCTTTGAAGATTGCGGAAACTTCGTCCAAGCTTTCTAATGAACCACGCGGTTTGTTGATATTGACTGCTGCGTTGGTCAGCAACATATCTGCACCGGTTTCTGCGCTATATCCTTGGGGAAATGCGCTGCCGACAAAGACTAATGCCGCCCACGGATGGAGTTTGTCGGCAATTTGGGCAATGGGTCGGCTTTCTTCATTTTTTGAATAGATTTCTTGTAAAAGACGGAAATCTGTTTTGCCAAGCTTGCGGCTGAGTGGTTCGGTACTCATGACTTCCTTGAAGTATTTTTGATACATTTTTTTCGTTTCCGGACTGCTGTCCGGTAGTGGGTCAACTTCTGTCGTCAGTTGGTCGGTGGATTGCAACAGTTTGAGGGCATCGGAAGACAAGGTTTGATTGGTTCGTCCCATGTGGATGGTGCCGAGCAGATAGGAGTCTGGTTGGCCTTCTTTGCTGATTTTCCAGACATTGCTGGTCAGTTTAGGCTGCTGCCAGTTAAGTTCGGCAGGTTTGCTTTCGGGTGAGGTCGCGGCGGGTTTGCAGGCGCCCAAGGCGAGGGCGGTAAATGGTATCAGCAGGCAGGCAAGCAGTTTTTTCATGTTTTTCCTTATTGTGGTGTGCTGTAGGCAAGGGCAATTTAGAAATCGAGCAGGTTTTGAACCGGATGTTCGCCCGTGTCGGTCTTTTCTGTTTTGCGGTTGCGGATTTTGGCTTTCCTGAGGGATAGAAGGTGCATGACTTGATGCTTTTGGCTGTCGGTCATCTGGAGCCAGTACAGGCGCTCTTCCCGGCTGCGCAGGCAGCCTTTGCAATAACCTTTGGCATTGGCTTCGCAGACACCTATACAGGGACTGGGGATGGGGAAAAAATCGGGTTGTTCCATATTTTAAAAGCGTTCGAGACCTGAGACCGGATAAACCAAAATTGCAGACTGCATTTGTATTTGTCTAAACATGATCGGTGTATCCAGCAGGGTTCCTATCAATGTCCAATTGAGTTGATCATTTCAATAAATTTATATCTGCCACCCTAGGCATAAAAAACCTAAGAGAAACCATAAATATATCGCAGAAGAAGTCAGTATCTTCCCTATTGTCAGATTTTTCCAATAAAACCCAAGTAAGAACATTATAAAAATTAAAGGAATTCCAATATAAATACAATATTTAAGCGAACCTAATTCACTGAACACGTTTATAACAGAATAGAGACCGATAAATCCACCTGACCAAAAAACAATTATTGCCGGCCCTAAAAAAATAGCCGTTATTAAATGAGGGAGCAGTATGATTTTTATCCATTCTTTATATTTGTTGTTCATTTTAATCTCAATTACTGCAATGGTATCGTATCGATTCAAATGGGGGGAGCAAAGTATACAGTAACATCTCCAAGAACAATTACGGTATGTTTGACAGAATCATGTTTTAATACATATTTGGAGTTCCGCTATATTTTGATTTTCAGACAACCTATGTTCAGCCCCAACTATCTGCATTTTATGACTTAATCAGTTTGCGCAAAGACTGATTGTTGTATTTGATATCGGCAATCAGCCGGTCATATTGGTGCATTCTACGGAGCGAGCGGGTAATCAGATAGACCGAGAAAATAATCAAGCTGATGTTCATCAGACTGACCAGTACGAGCAAAGGCCAAACATCAACGGCCTCGTACCATTTCGATGTCGCAATCAGCGCACTGAAAATAGACAAAGGGAGTGCGAAAACGGCAATACCTGTACGCATGATAGCAAGTGCCGTGCGTTTTTCAGCAAGGAGAAGCTGTACTTGATTGATGCTGAGGATATCGTTTTGCTGTTCGGTAACCATAGGATACGCGCCTATACAAATTAACTTTGAATTCTGATAAAGCGGAAAATATGGTTTTATGTTACCCGAAAGTATTGAAAATAAAAACAAAGGTCGTCTGAAAATTTTCAGACGACCTTATATATTGCGTTCCATCAGGGGCGCATATTTTTAATTCTTGTAAAGCCCCTTAACTCTATCCAGTGAAGGGGCTTAATCATGTTTATTTTCTATACCGTCAATCCCGAACCCTTATCTTTCCCGAAAGCATACATCTTGAAAGTGTTCAGGGATAAAGACAACGAATCCCAATGCATCAAAACAGTTTGTTTCCCTATCTGCAATCCGACTTTGAAACAAAAAACCGAAAACGAAGCGTATGAATGCGGCAGATTGTTTGTAAAAGAACTGATGGATAAGGAATGCAACCGTGAAATCTTGGGAAGATAAAGCCGTGGCGGTGGGCGCAGATATGGTGGACGCGCCAGCGGACGCCAAGGCTGCGCCAACCGCCGAAGGCTGCCCCCCTAGGCTAATAGGGGGGGAGCAAAATAAAACCCCTAATCCGAAGGGTGCGGAAAAATCGGATAACCAAGATTTTGAGTTTGAATATTTCAGCCATTTCGTATCGGATGGAAAAGGCAAATTCATTGAAATACCGTTAAGAAGAGGAAGGGATGACGGTGCATTTATTGACCAAATCACTTTCACAATTCATGAAGACAGTTTGCCTAAAGTAACAGGTAAAGGATTGGTATCAGATACAGAATTTATTGTGAAGTATAGCGAGCTGTTAGAAGAAATTTTAGGTTTTGGTATTACCCAAAAACTACCGTTCAAAGGAAAGTTTTTCTATAAAAGCTGTTACCAACTCGGCCCGGATAACGTCGAATATGGCAAGGTTCATTACGGCGGTCAGCGAGAAACAATGCTGGTTGAATTGAATGGTACAGGTTGCCAGGCTGCTATACCCGGTTGGGAAAACCGACTGTATGAGTTTTTAAGTAAGTGCATACGTCCAAAAATTACCCGTGTTGATGTGGCCCATGATTTTTTTAACGGCGAATACACACCCGATCAAGCATTACTTGATCATGATAACGGTCATTTTGACGTTCATAACATGAGGCCAAAAAGCGAATGCCGCGGTACTGCATGGCGCACTGATGATGGTAGCGGCAAAACATTTTATGTAGGTAAACGCGGCAATTCTAAATTCACTCGAGTTTATGAGAAAGGAAAACAATTCGGCGATGTCAACAGTCCATGGGTCAGGTTTGAAACTGAATTTCGGGCAGGCGATATAGAAATCCCCTTAGATGTTTTGCTTTATCCCGGTTCGTATCTTGGTGGTGCTTACCCGATATATTCGGCGATATTCAAAACAGAAGCCAAGCGGATGGATGCCAAGACAGAAACAGTAAATTTATCTTTCGATCATAAACTGTTCCATGCGCGTAATCAGGTAGGAAAGATGGTTAATTTCCTCCGCGATATAGGCTGGGATGATACAAAAATTGTCGATGAACTTGTAAAAGGCATTGAAGGTTATCCCAAAGGTTTACAACCTGAACAATACGACTGTAGAGATCAGACACAAAAGATTCAGTATATACACGAAGAGCAAAAAGCAATTGATGATTTGAACATGCAAACATTACTTGATGATTTGCTTGATGAGAAAGAAACCGCATTCCCACAAGATAGGGAAAAACAACACATTAAAGACATCGAACTCGAAGAGAAAATTATTTCAAATTTTTTAAACAAGTAAAGGAAATTCAAAATGTTTGAGCAAAGCCAAGTAACCACGTATTCAGCAACCTTGTTGGGTGCAAAACAATTTAAAGGCGAAATCGACGGTAACAAAATCGATTCTTGCACAGTTTTGGTAGCCAGCCCAATGCCGTCAAACGGCAATGCCGTAGGCTTTACCGCAGCAAGCATGAAATTTGGCGATAGCCATAATTTCGAAAAGCTGAAAAATCTCAAGTTCCCATGCGCGGTTGATGTAACCGTAGCAATGGAATCAACAGGTAAAGGCCTCGTTCCTAAATTGCTTGATTTCCAAGTTAAAGGCGCAGCGCCCAAAGCCTAAGGAAGGCTGGATCATGAGTAAGTATCAGCAAAAATTTATTGTTCAAGAACTTGAAAATCATGAATTCATCTATCCCGATCCATTCGGCGATATTGGTTTCACGCCTAACATTAAATCTGCCGGTCAATATGAAAGTTATGAAGATGCTTTCAGTTCGGCGATTGAAGAAATCGGCGGCGAATTTTTAATTTTCAGTTTTTATACAAAAGAAGATTAATTTTAAGAGGCTCGGCGGGCGGTCTCTAAAACCTTCACATAGCCCGCAAACACATTTTTTTAAACATTTCGTAAAGGAAAACATCATGAAATTGATGAATACTTGCCGTAAATACGGCGCAAAATTGGCTGTTGCTGCCGCTGTTCCATTGGCTTTTGCTACTCAAGCATGGGCTGAAGTTCCTGAAAGCGTTAAAACCGACTTGGAAACTGCAAAGACTGACGCATTATCTGTTGCGGCAATCGTACTGGGTATTATCGCTTCAATCTTCGCTATCCAGCTGATCCGCCGCGTATTGCGCTAATTTGAAGCATATTTCAGACGACCCCTTAAAGGTCGTCTGAATACTAATTGACATGAGAATTTAAATAATGGGCTACCAAGTCGGAAATAATTGTTACGCAACCCGTCAGGATGCCGAAAACGTCTATTTCAGTTTAGTGCCTCCCAAAATTGGTGATGACGGAAAGCTATATCAGCTTAATTTTACTAAGTTTGGCTGGAAATATGGGGAGCAGATTTTAAAAGCTGAATTGCCAGAATGTAACCCGATAGACAGCATGAAAGACGGATCCTATATAGGCTGGTCAGTTGTTGCCATCATGGCAGCGGTTTGGGGTATTAGGTTGATATGGCAGAAATTGAGGTAGTACCATGATGGATTTTTATTTTTATCTTGGTGTGTTTGTTCCGGTCGTGGTGGGCTGGATGATTTTTAAATGACGTGGCTATATAATCTAACTTTCAGCAACCATTACGAAAGTTAGCATTATGTTTATTAGAATTTTTAATCTTGTTTTTTTTATTCTATATACATTTCATTTTTTAAATATTATTTTTATTCCTAATGAAATTAGATATTCAATTATGGCATTGTATCTAGTTATTAATTTATTAGGTTTTATTCAAAAAAAATCTAAATCTAATATTAAATTTTCTGATAATGATGACTTTTATTTAATGAATACAACTCCAAAAAAACCAAGCCCTAAAGATCCTGATATGGTTAAGTTTATGTCTGATTTAAATGAATCCATAGAGAATAAGAAAATAGAGAAAATAAAAGTTAAAAATGAATAAATTTATCATTCCGTTATTAGTTTTATTTACTTCTAGCTTTGCTATTGCTGGCGAAATTCAAGTTAATAATTCAAAGAATATCACTTATACAAAACAACATACTGAACATTGGGATAAAAAACCGTGGGCGCGTTCTGTATCTGATAATTCGTATAGAAAATTTCAAACCGAGGCAATGAAGGCTAGATATGAAGGCTATTTGTCAAAACAGACTGTAAGTGCAACTGTTGAAGCCCAAGTATCCCGCAAAGCCGTCCTTTCAGGCGCATTTGGCCTGGTAAAAAAAGGAGCAGCATTAGGAACACGTTTAAGCGGTTGGGGTACAGCTGCTTATTTTGCTTACGAGGCCTATCAAGCTGTTAAATCTCCGTTGGAAAGTGAAGGCTACAAATGGAATGAAGCTAGCGAAGAATTTTTAAAAGAATGGCCGGCGAGGAATTGTATTTATAATTCACGAGATGAGGTTATTACAGCTTGTTATGGTGTTGATAGTTCTATATTAAGAACTTATTACACAGGGGGACAAAGCGAAAAAGAAGCTTTCCAATTGATGAAATCACAAATGGAAAAAATAGCTAGAACTTATTGGGAGAAAGAAAAAAAAGAACGTGATAAAGATTCAACTTTTAAATATTGGGAGTATTTTAATTTTACTGGATGTGAGTTCGATTGGAACGGAGGTTCATGTACTGTATCAAGAGGAGATGATAATAGAGAAGGAGTTATTTTTAGTTTAAGAAGGAATGACACAGAAGTTTTAACTAAAGAAAAATTCCTACAAATCGCTACCACATCTATAGACTCAAACCCTACGCCTTTTGTAGAAGGAACGGGTAAACCTGAATATAAAGAAAATATCAAAGTCCCTGCCGGTACTGTTGTAACCATTGGCCCTGTCACTCCCGAAAACGGCAAACCGGTTCAAATTACCATAACTTTCGGCAAAGACTCCAACGGCAATACAACGGCAGAAGTCGCAACTACTCAACGTCCCGATCTGACACCGGGCGGATCTGAAGCACCCAATACAAAGCCTGATCCAGATCCTACGCCTAATCCTGACGGAAAGCCTGATAAAAAGCCGGATGATAAACCCGATTCCGATGATAAGCCTGATAAACGTCCAGATGATAAACCTGATCCGGATGATGATCCATCTGATAAAGATAAAGACAAAAGAAAAGAAGACAAAAAAGATGACAAGAAAGAAGAATCCAAAGGGTTACTCTGTAATATTTTCCCTGACATATTAGCTTGTTCAGAAAAAGGCGATGTAGAGGAACAAGAAGAACCTTTCAAAATTCATCATACAAATAACGATACAACATTTAGCACTGATTTCTTCCTACCCGATAATGGTGTTTGCCCTGCTCCAAGAACTGCAACCTATTTGGGCATAACCATGGAATTTAAATATGACATGATTTGTAATTTTGCCGAAATGATCCGATTTCTTGTGATTGGTATCGCTGCGGTAGCAGCAGCATATATCATGTTTTCAAGTAGAAAGGACTAAAGCATGAAAGCTGCGTTTTTCGCCATATTACAAAGGCTATTAACCTATATTGTTGCAAAAGTATTTATTGCCCTTGGCATTAGTTTTGTAACTTATACAGGCTTTACAGTTGGATTAGGTTTTATAAAAGACTACGTAAAAAATCAGTTCAACTCAATGCCATCAGACATTCTTCAAATTGTCATGATGGCAGGTTTCGGCCATGCATTAGGTCTGATATTCGGTGCATTTGCATTTAACGTTGCTATGCAAAGTATTAGCAAACTGTCATTTATTCCAGGGGGAAAAGCTAAATGATTATTTTACAAACTGGCGTACCAGGTAGCGGAAAAACTAGCTCTGTCGTCAATATGCTGATGACAGACGAAAGCTACACACATTTTACTGATAAAGACGGCGTAAAGAAAAAACGTCCGTTGTTCGTCAACGGCATTCCTGAATTGAAGATAGAACATGAAGAACTTACAGATGAACAAATTAAAGAAAAGCCATTTCAAGATTTTCTCCCTTATGGCTCGCTCGTCATCATAGATGAAGCGCAAAGGCTGATGGGCACACGTTCAGCCGCTTCAAAAGTACCTCCATTTATAGAAGCTTTGGCATTACATCGACATCATGGTTTAGATATTGTGCTGATTACTCAACATCCAAGTTTTCTTGATAGCTTCGTAAGAAAGGTTGTTCAACGTCATATGCATGTATCGATTAAGCCGGTAGGACGTAAACTCTATGAATGGAACGAATGTGTAGATCAGCCTGATAGCAGTGTGAATATCGCTAGGGCAATCGAAAGAACGTTTGTAGTTCCTAAAAAGTCTTTCGGAATGTACAAATCTGCTGAAGTACACACCAAGCCTAAAAGACGTATCCCCAAAAGTCTTATATTCGTAGCCTTGTTTTTACCTTTATTAATTGGTTTTGCTGTTTATACCATTAATGGAATGAGTAAACGATTTAATCAAGAGGAAAATCAACAGACAGCGGCATTGTCGACATCAGATACAACGGATGAAGTTACAACGTCAGAAAGTAGTACACCGCCTCAACCGATTAGTAGTTTAAAGCCTGAAGATTTTGTACCTACTCTTGCCGAAAAACCTGAAAGTAAACCCATTTATGACAATGTAAGACAAGTTAAAACCTTTGAATACATCGCCGGTTGCGTACAAGGTGGTAATAGTGGCTGTACTTGTTATAGCGCCCAAGGCACGCCGCTGAAAGAAGTTACTAAAGCCATGTGCAAGGATTACGTCAAAAATGGCCTTCCTTTCAATCCCTATAAGGATGAACAGCACACCGTACAACAGCCACAAACAGCACCGCAGACAGCATACGCGCCTGAAAATGGACAAGTGCTTACGATGGGCGGCAAAAGCCCTCAAAACCTTATGTATGACGGCTATGTTGAAGCAGGCGAAAAAACAGGATTGCAAAACGGTGCAAAGGTCGGCAGTTAAGAGATATTTATTTAATTGTTGATGTAGCATAAGCGGAATCAACGGTTAAATAAATATCAATGGGGTGCGGGAACACCCGCCTTTTTGAAATTGGGTAAATTAAATTGAAACCTGTAAATCGTTTTAATTAAGACGGTTTACAGGTTTTTGTTTAAGCGCAAAACAAAAGCCTGGGCGGTTTAGACAGTATAACGACCAGAGTTAAAAACTGAGGAAAAGATATGTCGAACCGTCCAATTACCTTAAAGATTGAATATCATCATAGCCGTATCAGGCTGAATAAATAAGGAAAATGAAATGAATGTCATAGGGTTTGACGTATCTAAAGACACGATAGACGCAACATTGATTACAACTAAAGGAAGCAAAGACTATATAAAAATAGCCAACAATACAGAAGGATTTGAGAATCTGATTAATTGGATAAAAACAAAACGAATTAGAAAAATTGCCATAAGTATGGAAGCAACAGGCATTTACTATGAACAGGCGGCAGAATATTTGAGCGCGCTATATACGATCTTTGTTATCAATCCCTTAAAAATCAAAGAATACGCAAAAAGTCAGTTTAGCCATACAAAAACAGATAAAGCAGATTCAAAACTTATTGCTGAATTTGCAAACCGACATTTAGACAAACTGACACCGTTTAGGCCGTCTGAAAATCCAATACTCTACAAACTGATAAATCTGCTGCAACAACTAAAAGAACAGCAAAAAGAAACACAAAACAGGTTACATACTGCAAAAGACATCTACATAAAATCAACCCATGAAGCAATCATAGAACTGCTTGAAGAAAAAATAGATCAGACATCAAAGCGGATAGAAGGCATGATAAAGCAGAAAGAAAGCCTAAATATCGAATATCAAAACCTACAAACTATACCGGCAATAGGGAAAGAAACCGCAGTTATCCTACTAAGACACCTGACAGATAAAAATTTTGAAACAGCAAATAAATTTGTAGCCTTTGCCGGCCTAAGTCCAAAAATTGAACAATCAGGGACAAGTGTCAATAAAAAAGGCAGATTGAGCAGATACGGACACCGGCAATTAAAACGCGCCTTGTTCATGCCTGCCATTGTTGCCTACCGTATGAATGCATTTCCTCAACTTGTCAGAAATTTGGAAGCGGCAAAAAAGCCTAAGATGATAATCATCGTTGCACTAATGCGGAAATTGGCAAAAATCGCCTTTTATATACACAAGACTAAAAAGCCGTTTGATAAAGCGCGACATCAGACGGTTTAACGAATTTATACAAAACAAAACGGCTGTAAAAACAGCCGTTCTTTGTCGTTTCCGTTGAAAATGCAATAACTAAATATCCATTAAAAACATAAACATAAGAAATTAACCTATTTTAATAATTGACAGGTCAATATATCATCTTTTCCATTTCTGTTTATACGGTTTGCGAGTATTTGGCTTTGGTTTCTTTATGGCGCAAATGGTAGTCGAACACCATAGCGATGTTGCGGATCAAGAAACGGCCCTTCGGCGTAACGGTCAGGCCGTGCGGTTTGAGGCGAACCAGACCGAGGGTTTCCAGTTGTTTCATATCTTCCAGTTCCGCTACAAAATAGCGGCTAAACGGAATGCCGAACACGCTTTCGTAAATTTGATAATCAAGCGAGAAGCGGCACATCAAATCCTGAATGATGTTGCGGCGCAGAATGTCGTCTTGATTAAGCTGGTAGCCGCGCATAATCGGTAGATGTCCGGCATCGAGTGCGGCGTAATAGGCATCGATATCGCGCTCGTTTTGGGAGTAGGTGCTGCCGATTTTGCCGATAGAAGACACGCCGATCGCCACCAAGTCGCAGTCGGCATAGGTCGAGTAGCCTTGGAAATTTCGTTGCAGGAAACCTTCTTTGAGAGCGATGGAGAGCTCGTCGTCAGGTTTGGCAAAGTGGTCCATGCCGATGAAAACGTAGCCGCGCTCAGTCAGGGTTTGGACGCAATATTGCAGCATATCGAGTTTTTCTTCGCTGCCAGGAACGACATTGGTGTCGATACGGCGTTGCGGTTTGAAGATATGCGGTAGGTGGGCGTAGTGGTAGAGGGCGAGGCGGTCGGGGTCGAGGGACAAGACCGTGTCAATGGTGGTTTTGATGCTTTCGGTGTTTTGGTGCGGCAGGCCGTAAATCAAATCGACGCTGACCGATTTAAATCCGGCTTCACGCGCGGCATCAATCACTTCTTTAGTTTCTTCATAACTTTGAATGCGGTTGACCGCTTCCTGCACTTTAGGGTCAAAGTCTTGAATACCGACACTCATGCGGTTGAAACCGAGTTTGCCCAGTTTGAGGACGGTTTCGCGGCTGACTTTGCGCGGGTCTATTTCGATGGAGTATTCGCCGTTGGGAATCAGCTGGAAGTATTTACAAATCATGTCGAAGACGCGTTCGAGTTGGTCGTCGCTCAGGAATGTGGGCGTGCCGCCGCCGAAGTGGAGCTGCGCGAGCTGGTGTCTTCCGCCTAAATGAGGTGCCAGTAATTCCATTTCTTTTTCCAGATACTGGATATAGGCATCGGCACGGCTTTTGTCTTTGGTAATGATTTTGTTACAGCCGCAGTAGTAGCAGATGGTATTGCAGAAGGGGATGTGGATGTAGAGCGAAAGGGGTTTGTTGAGCGCGCCCATGTTGCGCAGGTTTAAAGCTTGGATATATTCGGCTTCTTTAAAGCCTTCATGGAAGCGGTCGGCGGTCGGATAGGATGTATAACGTGGACCGCTTGATGGCAAACTGGCAATTAATTCACGGTCAAATTCCGGTAATTCATTGTTTGTGTTGGTGTTATTTGAGATGGGGATGATTTTCATGGTAGGGGCTTGTAGTATAAAGTAGGGAAATTAGGGAAAATTTTAGTCAAAATTTCGATAGTTTGGTAGAATGCCTCATAATGATATGCCGACTTTGACATGGGTCAATAGTTATTCGGCTTCATCAGGGATTTATAGAACTATGCAGATTAAGGGTGCGTTATGGCCACACACAATGCAACACATCAAATGAAAACCTTGTGTTCCACATGTTCTTTACGCGAGCTGTGTTTGCCTGTCGGACTGATGCCTAACGAATTTTCACAATTAGATGCGGTTATTCGTCAAAGCCGCCGTCTGAAAAAAGGTGAATACCTGTTCCGTGCCGGCGAGCCGTTTACCTCTTTGTTTGCCATCCGTGCGGGCTTCTTTAAGACAACAGTCGCCAGCCAAGATGGACGAGATCAGGTAACCGGCTTTTTTATGTCGGGCGAGCTGATCGGTATGGATGGGATTTGTTCCCATATTCACAGCTGTGATGCTGTGGCTTTGGAAGACAGCGAGGTATGCGAGCTTCCGTTTACACATATTGAAGAACTTGGACAGGATATTCCCAGTCTTCGTTCTCACTTTTTCCGCTTGATGAGCCGTGAAATTGTCCGAGATCAGGGCGTTATGCTGCTTTTGGGCAATATGCGCGCTGAAGAGCGATTGGCAGCATTCTTGCTCAACCTGTCTCAGCGTCTCTATTCACGAGGCTTCGCCGCCAATGATTTTATCTTGCGGATGTCGCGTGAGGAAATCGGCAGCTATTTGGGGCTGAAGCTGGAAACAGTCAGCCGCACCTTGTCTAAATTCCATCATGAAGGCTTGATTTCGGTTGAACACAAGCACATCAAAATCTTAGATGCGACAACCTTGAAGAAAATGGTTTCCGGTTGTTCGCACGCTATCTGAATCTTAGGCCGTCTGAAATATTTCAGACGGCCTTTTTAACAAGAATTAAAGAATAATTGTTAAGTTACGCAAGTGATAGTCAGGTATTAAATTGAAAAATCTTCAACAACCGGCGTGTACAGAATGCGGTCGACTACTTCTCTGGTCAGTTTCGGTGCAAACATCTGGATAAAGTCATACGCGTAACCGCGCAGGTAAGTATCCGAGCGTAAGGCTATCCAAGTGGGCGACGGTTCAAATAAGTGTGCCGCATCAATAAGCTGTAAATCTTGATCGACAACGGGATCGTACGCCATTTTGGCCATCAAACCAACGCCCAAGCCTAAGCGGACATACGTCTTCAATACATCTGTATCGGCAGCCGATAAGGCAACATCAGGTTGCTCAATATGCGCTTTATTAAATGTACGCGCAATGCTGCTGCCGGAATTAAAAGCAAATTCGTAAGTAACCAGCGGAAAAGAAGCCAAATCTTCAAGGCTTAAAGGATTGCGGCAGTCCAAAAGAGGGTGGTCATGCGGAACAATCACGGCATGGTTCCATTCGTAGCAGGGCAGCTTGCCTAACTCAGGATGATCATCAATCTGTTCGGTAATAATTGCTAAATCTGCTTCGCCGCTGCTGACCATTTGCGCAATCGCAGAAGGGCTGCCTTGTTTGATGCTCAAATTGACCTTAGGGTAGTTTTTGACAAATTCCGCAACGATTTTGGGCAAGGCATAACGCGCCTGGGTATGCGTTGTCGCGATGGTCAGCGAACCGCTGTCATGATCGGTAAACTCGCTGCCGATATTTTTAATGTTTTGTACATCGCGCAAAATTCGTTCCGAAATTTCTAACACGGCTTTGCCCGGTTGCGAAACGGAAACCACACGCTTGCCGCTGCGGATAAAAATTTGGATACCCAATTCTTCTTCAAGCAGGCGGATTTGTTTGGAAATGCCGGGCTGGGATGTGAAAAGCGCATCGGCGGCTTCAGAGACATTCAGATTGTGCCGGTAAACTTCAAGGGCGTAACGTAATTGTTGCAGTTTCATGGTAGCAGTACCGAATACGTTGTTATTGTGGATTTTGTGCGACAAACGGCATGTAATTTAACATATTTTGCCCAGTTTTGCCCCGAGTTTTGAAAATGGTTGTTTTTAATGAAAATATCTTTTAATGATATGAAAACAGGAAATTCAGGAAAGAAGAGGGAAAGGGGTTTTGTTGTTTTTGTACAACTTTAGGTAGGTGAATTGTCTGATTTTGCCCTAAATTAATGACACAAGATTGATTTTTCGGCATGATTAACTACTAGGAAGCAGGCACTTCATGATTGTTTGAAGGCATCGAGTATTGACAGTTTGCCTTGCGCTTCTTTATAGTGCAACCTGATATATCCGATTTGCCGCTGTTTTGATACTGCGGCCTGTATATTGGTACTTTGCAGCGGTTGCTTTCCTAGTCCGCCGCATAACAATTTGATGAGGGAATAAAATGACCAAACAGCTGAAATTAAGCGCATTGTTCGTTGCCTTGGTTGCCTCTGGCACCGCTATGGCCAGCGAAGCGCACACCAAACACGGTTACACCGTAAGCAGCCAATCTCAAGAAATCGTCCGTAACAACTACGGCGAATGCTGGAAAAACAGCTACTTCGACAAAGCTACCGAAGGCCGTGTTGAATGTGGTGACCGCGAAGCAGTTGCTCCTGTACAACAAGCTCCTGAGTATGTTGATGAAACTGTTTCTCTGTCTACTAAAACTCTGTTCGGCTTCGACAAAGACAACCTGCGTCCTGAAGCTCAAGAAAACCTGAACTCTTTGGCTCAACGCCTGAGCAACGACAGCGTACAAACTGTACGTGTTGAAGGTCACACCGACTTCATGGGTTCTGAAGAATACAACCAAGCTCTGTCTGAGCGTCGTGCCAACGTAGTTGCTAACTACTTGGTAGGCCGTGGCGTTGCTTCTAGCAAAATCTCTGCAGTAGGTCTGGGCGAGTCTCAAGCTCAAATGACTGCTACTTGTGAAGCTGAAGTTGCTAAACTGGGTAAAAAAGTTTCTAAAGCTAAGAAACGTGCTGCCCTTATCGCTTGTATCGAACCTGACCGTCGCGTTGATGTTAAAATCCGCAGCGTTGTTACTCGTCAAGTTGCTCCAGGCCAAACTATCGAAGGTCAAGGTGAATTGCCTGCTACTGATGAAGGTTGGATCCCGGCTCCTTACAATGGCGTTCACGGTTACGCTAAACCTTAATCGGTTTGTGAAAAATGCCCTGCAATATGCAGGGCTTTTTTTTATGGTTTATATTTGAAGAGTCAGGGAATTTATGATTCAAAATAAAAGGCCGTCTGAAAGACTTTTTTCAGACGGCCTTTTATTAAGACAGATTAGTTTGGTTTGGGCCATTTCCATACGCAGATGGCTGCCAGTATCGTACAAATCAAAAAGATAATACTGGATAAGCCGTGCCAAACGCCGAATGTTCCGCCTACTAGGGACAGCAGCCAGTTATCCAGTCCGTACTTGTGTGCCTCGATAACCGGCGTAACCAAAAGATGGTTGCAGGCTAAGAGTAGCCAAAGCACTAAGATCCACCAAGAAAGTGAGGCCAGCTGTTTTCTGAAAAAGGCATAGGCTGCGCCAAAAATAACTAAGCCACATATTGCTGTAATGGCAAACAAGATGCCGGCAATTTCTCCCGCCTGCATTTTGGGCAGGAGGCGGAACAGGATAGGGGCAGTAACATAGCCTGCGGTCAGCTGCATACCAAGCCACATGGCGGCAGCGGTTTGGATAATTTTGTACAGTAGATTCATTATGCTTCTCCTGGGAAGATTTCACTTTTCTATTATGGTGTTTTTAGATACAACAAAAGGCCGTCTGAAAATGTTTTCAGACGGCCTTTTGTTTATTTAGATATATTGTACGGCAATAATGTCATATTCACGCACACCGCCAGGTGCTTGAACTTCTGCAACGTCGCCTTCTTCTTTGCCGATCAGGGCGCGGGCAATTGGGGAGCCAACGTAGATTTTGCGTTCTTTGATGTCTGCTTCATCTTCACCGACGATTTGGTAGGTAACTTGTTCTTCGGTTTCCAAATCTTCCAGTGTCACAGTTGTGCCGAATACGATTTTGCCTTCGGCATGGATTTCGGCAGGGTTGATGATGTGCGCCATAGAGAGTTTGTGTTCCAACTCGGCGATGCGGCCTTCGATAAAGCCTTGACGCTCTTTGGCGGCTTCGTATTCTGCGTTTTCAGACAAGTCGCCGTGCGAACGTGCTTCGGCGATGGCTTCGATGACTTCTGGGCGTGCTACGCTTTTGAGGTGTTGAAGTTCTTGTTTCAACAATTCTGCACCACGGACGGTCAAAGGGATTTTTTGCATAGAGTTCTCCATGAAAGCATGATGATGCTTTTAAAATTTTATCCGGCCACGCACGGTAGCCGGATTGGAAATAAAAATACAAGCCGCCAAAGCTTGGCGGCTTGATGAATAAATAAGTAATGCCCGTATTCTACCAAATTCTGCCGAAACCGCAATGATTAAAACGGATTTTCAGTAAAGTGTTGTTTTCTGTCTATTTTGTTTTTTCAGACGGCCTGAAAACTAAATATTGAAGTATTTCAAAGCTGCATTGGAAAAACGGTTTCTTAAATGAATGTTTTTGATTAAAATGTTTGTTAATAATCCTTAAGGATTAGTCTTATATAATTATATAAAGAGAATATATGGAAACAAAACCAACTTCCAAAAATGAACAACAGGCTAACCGCCGTTATTTGACTGTTTGGCGATGGCATTTTTATGCCGGACTTTTGGTTGCGCCGTTTTTAACCCTGCTGGCTGTTACAGGGTTGGGAATGCTGCTATTTGCCAATATCACCGGTAAAGAAGGCGAACGCATACATGTTGCGCCGCAGGCGCAAGTGCAGCCTTTGTCGGCTCAGGCTGAAGCTGCCAGACAGTTTGTGAATCCGGAAACTGCCTCTGTGGTGCAATATATTGCGCCGCGCGCAGATGATATGGTTGCCGTATTCCGCGTAAACAATGACGATAAAGCCACTATGGTTGCTGTTGATCCCTATACAGCAAAAGTTGTGAATACGATGCCGCGCGGGCAAGGCTGGTATCACACGATGGATGAAATTCACGGCGATATTATGCTAGGGGCGACAGGTGACTACCTGTTGGAAACCGCTGCGTCGCTAACCATCATCATGATTGTGACCGGTATTTATTTGTGGTGGGTAAAACAGCGTAGTCTGAAGGCCATCCTTTTGCCTAAGGCAGGAAAAGGCCGTTCTTGGTGGCGCAACCTGCACGGTGCATTTGGCTCTTGGGTTTCTTTGATTTTATTGCTGTTCTGTCTGTCAGGTATTGCTTGGGCAGGTATTTGGGGCGGTAAAGTGGTTCAGGCGTGGAGCCAATTTCCTGCGGGTAAATGGGGCGTGGAGCCTAATCCGGTATCTTCCGTACCAACCCATGGTGATGTGCTGAATGACGGTAAATCTAAAGAAGTTCCGTGGATTTTGGAGCTGACGCCTATGCCGGTTTCCGGTACGACAATGGGCGAAAATGGCATTAATCCGAGTGAGCCGATGACGTTGGAGACGGTTGACCGCTTTGCGCGCGAAATTGGCTTTAAAGGCCGCTATCAGTTGAACCTGCCTAAAGGTGAAACCGGCGTATGGACGCTGTCGCAAGACTCAATGAGCTACGATATGATTAGTCCGACTGCGGATCGTACGGTACACATTGATCAATACAGTGGCAAAATCCTGGCTGATATTCATTTCGATGATTACAACTGGTTTGGTAAATTCATGGCGGCAAGCATTGCTTTGCATATGGGTACACTGGGCTGGTGGAGCGTATTGGCAAATGTCTTGTTCTGTCTGGCGATTATCTTTATCTGTGTCAGCGGCTGTGTAATGTGGTGGAAACGCCGTCCTTCGGAAGCACGTGGTTTGGTTCCTCCTGCACAGAAAATCAAATTGCCGGTATGGTGGGCAATGGCTGCGCCACTTCTGATTTTGGCCGTGATTTTCCCAACAGCCATTGCCGCAATCGCTGTTATTTGGATTTTGGATACATTGTTGTTATCACGTATCCCAGCATTGGCAAGATGGTTTAAATAACCGTCCGATGTTATTAAAGGCCGTCTGAATCTTTTGTTTCAGACGGCCTTTTTTATAAAGGTTAAAAGAGGTAGGTAAGTTACGATTCTGTTTAAGTTTATATGTAAAATGGAGATTGTGGTTGGCTTGCAGGATTGGTGTAAGAAAGACGAGGAGATCTTGTATAAAAACAAAAAACCCACTTCATTGAAGTGGGTTTTTGATGAAGGCTATTAACCTTTGCGAGCAGGCAATTTTTCTTTAATGCGAGCTGCTTTACCGGTCAGGCCGCGCAAGTAGTACAGTTTGGCGCGACGTACGTCACCACGGCGTTTAACTTCGATTTTTTCTACGGTAGGAGAGTACAGTTGGAAAGTACGTTCTACACCTTCGCCGCTAGAGATTTTGCGAACGATGAAGTTGCTGTTCAGGCCACGGTTGCGGCGAGCGATAACAACACCTTCGTATGCTTGCAGACGGCTGCGAGAACCCTCAACTACGCGTACAGATACGACAACGGTGTCGCCTGGAGCGAATTCAGGGATTTCTTTGTTCAAGCGAGCGATTTCTTCTTGCTCTAATTGTTGAATCAAGTTCATTTGTTTTTCCTAAGTTATGATTGGATTTCCTGTTGCTCTTGCAAGATTTCTTTTAAGAGGCGGGATTCCTTTGGGATTAAACTGCGCTTTTCCAATAAATCGGGTCGGCGCTCTAAAGTGCGTCGCAGCGATTGTTTCAATCGCCACTCGGCAATCAAGCCATGATTTCCTGAGCGTAAGACATCAGGAACCATCATGCCTTGGAATTCTACGGGTTTGGTGTAATGAGGACAGTCTAAAAGGCCGTCTGAAAACGAGTCTTGTTCGGCTGACTGTATATCGCCCAATACGCCCGGAACCAATCTTAAGACAGCATCCATCAACATCATGGCGGGTAATTCGCCACCTGAGACGACAAAGTCGCCAATGCTGATTTCTTCGTCCACACTGCTTTGCAGTAGTCTTTCATCTATGCCTTCATAGCGTCCGCATAGAAGAATAAGATGGGGCAGTTCGGCAAGTTCTGCAGCTTTTTTATGTGTCAGCGGCTGACCTTGCGGACTGAGATAAATTACTTTGGCAGGTTTTTGCGAGTTTGCTTTGGCTTCTTCAATTGCCGCTTGAAGCGGCGGCGCCATCATAATCATTCCCGGACCACCTCCGAAGGGGCGATCATCGATATAGCCAAGTTTGTTGTCGGCAAATTTTCGGGGATTGATGGCTTGAAACTGCCAAAGATTTTGTTTTCTTGCTCTGCCTGTAACGCCGTATTCGACAATACTGTCGAACATCTCTGGGAAAATGGTGATGGCTTGAATCAGCATCAGTAGTCCAAACCCCAGTCGGCAATAATGGTTTTGCTGTCGGTATCGACAGATTCGATATAGTTGGAGACGAAGGGAATCAGGATTTGTCCGTGTTCGCCTTTAATCATCAAAACATCGTTTGCACCGGTTTCCATCAGGTTGCTGACTTTGCCGAGGATGATGTTTTCTTTGTTGATGACGGTCATGCCGACTAAATCTGCCCAGTAGTATTCGTCTTCTTCAGTAGGGGCGAATGACTCTCTGGGAATTTCGATGGTATAGCCGCGCAAGGCAAATGCTTGATCGCGATCGTCTATACCTTCAAATTTGACCTGAAGTTCGCCATTGACAATTTTACCTGCCTCAAGCACAACATTCAGGGTTTTGCCATCCTTGCACAACTGCCACTCGGGGTAGTCCAGCAGGCTGTCGGTATATTCGGTATTGGCAGCAATTTTAAGCCAGCCTTTAATGCCGAATACGCCTTTGATGTAGCCCATGGCTACCCGTTTTTGAGTGTCTGTCATGGTCGTTTCGGCTGATTAAGCAGCGATTTTTTGCTCTTTAATCAGTTTGGCAACTGCGTCGCTAACTTTCGCGCCTTGAGCAACCCAGTGGTTGATGCGGTCTGCGTCAAAACGTACGCGTTCTTGTTTTTCGTTGGCAACGGGGTTGTAGAAACCTACGCGCTCGATGAAGCGGCCGTCACGACGGTTGCGAGAGTCAGTTACGACTACGTTGAAGAAAGGGCGGTGTTTTGAGCCGCCGCGAGCCAAACGGATAACTACCATTTTGAGTCCTTTTGAAAAATGCGGATATATAGAAACCGCTAATTTTAGGATATTTCACACGGGTTATGCAAGTTTTTATTTGTTTTTGTTGCTGTTTTGCCATTCGTTCAAATCGAGGCTGGCTTGATACAGGCCGCGGTCGGTTTCCGACGGGGTAACGGTAAATCCTGATTTTTCAGCGAGTTTGAGCATTGGTGTGTTTTCTTTGAGGATTTCCGCATTCATGGTTTGGTAACCTTGCTGTGTGGCAGTTTGGATAATGAGGCTCATCATTTTGCCTGCCAAGCCGGTTTTGCGTGCTTCAGGTGCTAAAGTAATGCCGAACTCGCACTCATTACGATTGATGCGGCTGTAACGGCTGACTGCGACGATATGGCCGTCTGAAGCGAAGGCTGCCCACGCGCATTCGGTATGGAAATCAGGGCGTGTCAGCCGTGCGAGCGTGGGCAGCGGTAACTCGTTGGTATGGGTCATGAAGCGCGTATAGCGGTCGGCCGCGGGTAATTGGCGGACAAATTGTTGTTTGGCTTCGGCATCTTCAGGCTCTAGTGCGCGGATGTGTAGTGTGTTGCCGTCTGGCAGGGTAAAGGTATCTGTTTGGCTCGGATAGGGTGCGAGTACGTTTTGTATCTCGGGCGTTTCGGTTTTAGGGTGCAGCAGTTCGGAAGCGGCTTCACCGGTGTTGCGTAGGAACTCGGCCGCTACCGGATTTTTTTGTTGGAGGTAGGCGGCGGCGCTTTGCATTTTTGCTGCGGCCTGTTCTAAGGTTTGGACGGCTTTTTTGGGGATTTTGGTTGTCGGTGCGGCTGGTTTTTCCACAATTTCGGGAATGATGGTGCTGCTGTATTGGCCGCCGTTGTAGTTGAGGATGATGTCGCCGATATGCTGATTGTTGTGGATAAGCGTGTTTAGGGAATGCAGGAATTGATTGAGAACGGAAGTATTGTCAAGTTCTGCAAATTGGCTTAAACGCTGGATATCGAGCGTGGTAAAGGGCGGTAATGCGGCTTGGGTTTGGCCGTTGTAATGGGCGGTAAGGATGTTGCCGTAAATGGCATGACGGCTGAACCGGAATTGAACGGCATTGTGCTTTTGGGTTTGGCACGGAGGCAAGTAAAGGGCCTCTGTCATCAGGTCGGTTTGACCGGATGCAATGGCTTTATCGATACTTTTGTTTTTAGGCGTTTTCAGACGGCCTGTTTTGGCTGGGGCGGGGGTGTTTTGCGCTTGTTGCAAACAGGCGGTTTGATTGCGGAAATAAAGTGTCAGCAAGGCTTCTTCCGGGGTGTTGAACCGGGTCAGGCCGTCTGAAAAACGATGGCTGATGAGAATGGGCTTGCTGGTTTTTTGTGCTAAGTTATTCAGTGTTTGATGAATGCCGTACGCGGCCGGCGTGTCCGGCGAAATAATGCCGAGCAGGGCTTGGGTGTGCGGATTTTGCAATTGTTCGAGTGCCAGGCGGTGGATGCGTGCGGGCGTGGGGTCGCTGCCGATGCAGCCTTGTTGGATGGATGGTGCGTCGGTTGGAAGGTTGAGGGTCAATTGGCAGGCATCGGCGGTGCTGCGCAGCCATTCTATCGGCGTATCGGACAAAATAGTGGGATGGGTAATGACGGGAATGCCGGAAAGATGGGCTTTTAAGGCTGCTTCGAGTTCGTTGATATTGAATACCGGCAGGAAGTTGCAATGGCGGCTGAGGCTGTGTAGGACGGCTTTGTCTGTGTCGTCGGTGTAATGTGTGGACAACAGGATAAGCGGGGTGTGGCGTGTAAAGTGTCGGATGGCGCTGAACAGCTCGCGTTGGTTTTCGGCCGGATTGTAGTGGATGACGGCAACTTTGGTATGACGGTTGTGGCCGAAGCGGTTGAGCCAGTCGGCGGATGTAGTGGGGCTTAGGTTGTAGTTGAGGCTGATGTGGCGCGATACGCCTTGATGCATTGTGTTCAACAGATGGTTGATGTTGCGGCTGACAGTGCTGTGGCCGGTGAGTAATGCGATATGGCCGGCCGGATAGTCGGCTTGGGTGCCGATATTGAGATTGAGTGAGGGAAGTTGGATGCCTGCGCTGTTACACACGCTGATGTTTAATTCGTCGCCGTGATATTTTTGAATGATGGAACGGGCATTTTTGCAGGATTCGGGCGGCAGGTTTTCCCAATCTTGGATCAGGATAATGTGGCGCAGGCCTTTTTTGCGGCAGGCTTTGAACAGTGTGTCGTAATGGTCGTGCGGGATGACAGCGACAACTAGGTCGGCCCGGCCTGGAATTTTGCTGAGGCTGGAGTAGGAAGGGAGGCCGGCGACGCTGCTGTGGCGGAGATTGACGGGCGTGATTTTGCCTTGATATGAGGAACCGAGCAGGTGGCTGAAAATGCGTTCACCAAGGCTGTGCGGACGTTCGCTGGCGCCGACAAGGATGATGTGTTCGGGCATGAAGAAGTAGCCGGTTTGGACGGTTGCATTCATGATGGTTCCTTATTTGTGTTTTGGGCCGTCTGAAGAGTTTCAGACAGCCTTATTTTTAGGCTTCTTTTTTGTCTCCGGCTTTCTTTTTGGGAAGGATGAAACGCATCCTCAGGCCGTTGGGTTTGATATTTTCAGCAATGATTTTGCCGCAGTGCTGCTCCATGATGTGTTGCGTCAAGGCAAGTCCCAAGCCGGTGCCTGGCTTGTGTGCGCTGGAGTCGGCACGATAAAAGGCGGTAAAAATATGCGGAAGCTGCATTTCATCGACACCCGGGCCATTGTCGGTAACATCGATAATCCAGTGTTTGCCGTCTTGTCCGATATGGGCCTGAATGGTACTGCCTTCCGGACTGTAGTTGATGGCGTTGCGGATAACGTTGTCAAAGGCGCGGTACAAATAGCCTTCGTTAGCACTGATCACGGCATTTTCAGGGATTTTAGGGTCAATGCTCAAGGTAACGCTTTGATTGTTTTGGTGGGCAATGCTTTGGTTGTCCTCAATCAAGTTGGTCAGGAACGGAACGAGTTTGAGGTTTTCTTTTTCCAAAGGAATGTTGGAGGTCTCCAGGCGGGAGAGGGTCAATAATTCACCTACCAAAGTATCCATGCGCACCAATTCGCCTTCAAGCCGCTTGAGGTATTGCTCTTGTTTTTGCGGCTGAGATTGAATCAGGCCGACAATCGCCTGCATACGTGCCAGCGGCGAACGCATTTCATGAGAAACGTGGTGGAGCAAATGACGCTCTTTGGCCACAAGTTTTTCCAATTTTTCGGCCATTTTGTCGAACTGTACGGCAAGGTGGGACAATTCGTCGTCACGGTCGTCAACCTGCTGGGAAATGCGGGTTTCGAGTTCGCCGTTGGCTACCCTGTCCATGCCGCCGCCAAGAATTTTAATGGGCTTGGTAATATTGTTGGCAAGGATATATGCCATCAAGAGGCCGACGATGATGATGAAAGACAGAATGATAAATTCGTGCCAAATCGGTGAGAGCGGCAGGCCGGGAATGAAAAGCGGGCTGGGCAGGCGCTGGGCTTGATGGTTGTCCCAGCCTTTAATGAAGAAGAGGTATTCTTCGCCGAAGCGGTCGTATTCGATGTGGGCTAAATCGGATTCGGGATTGTTGATGGCGAAGATGCGGGCGCGTTCGATGGACAGGCTGTCAATATTGCGGCCTAAAATATCTTTTTTATCGTCGCCGGTAATCACATAAACGGCATTGGAAACCGGATTGTTTTTCCATTCCGAAAGAATTTCGCGTGCACCGCTGTCTCCGCGCGAGTTGAACGCGGAGATGATGCTGCTCATCAATGTGGTTTCGATGGTGCGGCGTTGGTTGAATTGGTTTTCGGCGAGGGTGTTTTGTACCAGCCAAAATGAAAAACTCGCCACAAAGATTGCGCAGACGATGACTGCGCAAAATGTGGCGAAGATGCGTTGAAACAGTTTCATTGATCTGTTTAATCTTTAGTTTTTAACAAACAGGTAGCCTAAGCCGCGTACAGTTTGAATCAGGGAAGCATCGCCCAATTTGTGGCGGATGCTGGAGATGTGTACGTCGATGCTGCGGTCAAATTTAGCCAGTTTGCGGTCGAGTGCCTCGATAGACAGGGTCTCTTTGCTGACGACTTGTCCGGCGTGGCGCATCAAAACTTCGAGCAGGTTGAATTCGGTGCTGGTCAACTCGAGCGGAGTATCTTTGATGCTGGCTTGGCGTTTGGCCGGGTATAAAACAACATCGCTGACAGAAATGCTGTTAGGCGCGTTGTTTTGTTCGTTGCTGTGTTGCGCGCGGCGTAGGATGGCGTTGATGCGGGCCAAGAGTTCGCGCGGTGTGCATGGTTTCGGAACATAATCGTCCGCACCCATTTCCAGACCGATGATGCGGTCGATGTCGTCGCCTTTCGCGGTCAGCATGATGATAGGCACGGTGCTTTGGGTGCGTACGTTTTTCAGTACGTCCAAACCGTTCATTTTAGGCATCATGGAGTCTAATACGACGACATCGTATTGTCCGGTCAGAATTTCTTGAACGCCGGCTTCGCCGTCGGGAACGCTATGAACGTTGAGGCCTTCGGCAGTCAGGTATTCGGTCAGCAATTCGGTCAAGAGGGCATCGTCATCTACGAGTAATACGCGACTCATGGAATTTCCTTTTCGTGATTGTATGCGCCGCGGTACTAAATGGCAGTACGGCGCTTAAAATAGAGTTGTGTTCAATCTTAACATGCAATCTGCTTTTGTTGATAGCGTAATTTTCTGTGCTTTTGCGCTTTTTTGCATAGAAACTCGCTGCTCTTTACATTTTCAGACGGCCTGTAAGGACAAACTGACAATTGGGTGTGTTTTGTTCAGGGTTTGTCGCATGATTGGGCGGTTTGGTGTTTCGGTGCATTGATGAAATCTTTGCAATCGGACAAAAGTTTGGGCAGTAAGGGGGCGAATGCCGGGTGGCTGCGTATTTTGTCGGCGTAGAAATACATCATATAAGGATAATAATATTGCATTGCCTGCATCCATTGCGCACCTTCTTCTTTTTTGCCTTGCCGGTAGAGGTAAAGGCCGACTTGATAGGCGTTGGAGTAGGGGCGGTATGTTAGGGCTTTGAGTGCGGCTTCTTCTGCCCACGGGCGGATATAGGCATCGGTCGGGTCGGCACGTTTGCTCAAGCTCAAATCGGCGTAATAGGCGAGCATGGGGCTTTCTTTGGAGAGCTGCTGCAAGCCGTCGATTTTGTTTTGAACTGTTTGCGGATCGTCGGTTTTCCCTACACGGCTATATTGGGTCAAATTTTGATATTCCCAGCTGAGGTTTGCCATACCGATTAAAATCGATAAAGCGGCTATACCGCCTGACCATTGTCTGATTCGGGTAGATAAAGGGCCGTCTGAAACATCTTTCAGATAAGAGGGTGTCAACGACAGAATCAGGCTGAATACGGTGAGGAAGTAGATATACCAAAGCGGATATTCGAGCATACTGTGGCAAAGGCTGACGGCGGCGGCAGTCAGTAAAAACAGCGAGGCCGGTGTTTGATTGCGGCCCAACAGTCGCCATACGGCTACAAGCAGGGTTAAGGCTGCAAGCAAGGTGCCGGCAATGCCCATTTCGGACAATAATTGCATGACGATGTTGTGTGAATGGGTAAACAGTACGCCGAGGATGTTGTTGGGGAAGTATTGTTGTTGTGCATTAATCAGGAAGGTTTGCTGGGCAAAGCTGTTCCAGCCGTGGCCGAACCAAGGTGCGGATTGAAAGGCAATCCATGCTTTGCTCCATTCGATTTGGCGCATGGAACCTTCAAAACCGCTGGTGCCTGCGCGTTCGACAGCGGTTTCGTATTTAATGTTGCCAAACAAATCCAGCAGGCTGCCCATACCGAATTGGAAAGCGGCGGCCAGGATGGCGGTCAGAAGGAAAATGCACAGTGCGCGTTTGTGTTGGAAACGGGTACGCCAAAACCATAACGGCGTAATCAGGAATAGGGCGGCGATGTAGCCTAAGATGGTGCGTGAGTTGACAAGGCCGAGGGTTGCGGTCAAAGCCAATACGAACAGAAAACCTGCTGCATTAGACATTTTGCGTGCTGTCCATAAATAGGACGCCGCCAAAATGCCCCACATTAAATAATGTCCCAAGTGGTTGCGCTGGCCGAGTTGGCCGTTTACGGTGCCGTTGCTTCGGGCAATGATGCCGTTCAACCACTCTACGTTGGACCAGCCTTTAAATTGCAGCCAGACGATGACGGCCTGTATGGTTGCCCCTATCAATAAAGACCAAGCAAAGATGCTGACGATGCGTTCTTGTCCGTAAGCTGCTACCCAGCCGCGAACTGACCATGCACCCAGCGCCAAAATGACAAAGGTCCAGGCAGTGATGTCGCTCATACCGGGGTAGGTGGAATGCATGAAGCGCGCTTGGAGCGACCAAAATGCAGCCATGGCAAACAAACCGATACTGAGTGCGGGAAGGCGGATATTCAGCAGGCCTTTGTGTGCGCTAATCAATGTCAGTACCAATGAACCGCTCAGTGAAATGGCTTCCAGATAAAAGCTGGGCAATGGGCCGACTCGGTAGAGTGAAAGAAAAGGGACGGCGCAAATCCAAAGAAAACTGAGCCATAAAGGCCAAAAGGTTTTTACTGAAGATTGAGTCAGGCCGTCTGAAAGTGTGTGGTAGGTCATTTTGATGTATGTTTTTGTTGTTTGATAAATGCAAGGCAGCCGAGGAAAAAAGCAATGCACAATAATACGGAAACGGCGGCGCAAATCCGGCTGGCGAGAGCCGTGTCTGCCAGGCGCATACAGGCTTCGGCAAAGTAAATCAGAATCAGCATGGAGCTGTATTGGTAAGTGTAGATGCGTTTTTTCAAAATGCCGGTCAACGGCAGGCACAAAGGCAGAGCTTTCAATGCCAGCCATGAGCCGCCTTCGCGCAATGGCGCGATCCATAATTCCCATGATAAGGAAAGCAAAATCAAAAGGATAAGGCTTATGGAAGTTGCAAGATAAGGTAACGGGGAGCGTGTATTGTTCACGATATAAAGGGCGTAAGCCGTACTAGAAAACTTGAAATTATACCGCTAAAAATGCGGGGGAAGCCAAGAATATTGCTTAAGGATATTCAAGAAAGAATTTATTGTTTTTCTTCAAACGAATGAAACTTTATCTTGTTTTATAGTCTTAATTAATATATATATCTAATAAAAATTGTGCTACTATTATAAATGCTTTATCTCAGGAGGATAGGAAACCATGAATCGCGTTGCTGATGTTATCCGTGATGATATTAAAGTAATGACAGCCTATCAGGTTGCCGATTTGCCGGAAGGTTTTATTAAGTTGGACGCCATGGAGTGTCCGCATCATCCTTTCGCCGGGTATGAATCTTTATTGTCAGAATGGGCAGACTTGGCAAAGCAGGCGCCGATTCATTTGTATCACCATACTGCCAAGAGCGGTATTTATGAAGAATTGAGGGAAGTTTTCGGTATTCCCGATAAAGCGGAAATTGCATTGGGTAACGGCTCCGACGAGCTTATCCAGTTTTTGACTATGCTGGTTGCCAAACCAAATGCGCATGTATTGGGTATTGAGCCAAGTTTCGTTATGTATCGTCATAATGCCGCGCTTTATGGCATGGAATATGTCGGCGTTCCCTTAAATCCGGATTTCTCTTTAAATCTCCCTGCCGTTTTGTCCGCTATCGAGCAACATCAGCCGTCATTAATTTTTATTGCCTATCCCAATAATCCTACCGGCGTGTGCTTTAAACGAGAAGAAGTAGAGGCAATCATTCGCGCGGCTACTGGCATTGTGGTTGTCGATGAGGCATATGGCGCGTTTCATCATGACAGTTTCCTTCCGTGGGCGGGCGAAGTCGAAAACCTGGTTGTAATGCGCACCATCAGTAAAATCGGCTTTGCCGGCTTGCGGATGGGATATGCGGCGGCAAGCCCAAGCATTATGGGTGAGCTGGCCAAAATCCTTCCGCCTTACAATATGAATCAATTAAGCTTGGCGGCGGCAAAATTCTCATTGAAACATCATCAAATCATTCAGCAAAACATTGATACATTAAAAAACGAGCGTTCGCGTGTGATGAATGAATTGTTGAAATTAAACCGTTTGGAAGTTTTTCCGAGCGAAGCCAACTTTATTACCGTTCGCGTTCCTGATGCGAACGGGCTGTTTGAAACATTGAAGCAAAACCGCATACTGATTAAAAAACTGCATGGCAGCCATCCGCTTTTGGATCAGTGTGTCCGCATAACCATAGGCTCGGCAGCGCAAAATGATGCTGTCTTGGCCGTTATTAAAAATCTTTATCCCAATCTTTGATTTCAAGGAAACTACCATCATGAACAAAGCTCAACTGCATTTGACCAATTTTCTGTTACTGGTTGAAGAAGCCGGCTCATTGACCAAGCTTGCACGTGCATGCGGTTATGAAAACTCCGCCTCTTTGTCTCAGCTCAAACGCCGTTTGGAACAACAGGCAGGCGATGAGTCTGCACGCGGCATTCGTCCGAGCCTGGCTGCGAAGTTGGAATCCGGTATGCGCAAACGCAAAGGCTGGCTGAACCGTGATCACAGCAAAGATCAAGAAAAAGCAGCAGTTGAAGCGGCGCGTTTGGAAAAACAAACTGTCGAAGCAGCAGAAACTGGTGTTTCAACCGAAGGCCGTTTTGTTACTATTACCCGTAATACCTGCGAAACCCAAATTACCGTCAGCCTCAACCTTGACGGTACCGGTAAATACCGTCTAGATACCGGTGTTCCTTTCCTTGAGCATATGCTTGCCCAAGTAGCGCGTCATGGTTTGATTGACTTGGATATTACCTGCAAAGGCGATTTGCACATTGACGACCATCACACAGTTGAGGACATCGGTATCGTGGTGGGTCAGGCCTTGAAACAGGCGCTTGGCAATAAAGCCGGCATTACCCGTTACGGTCATGCCTATGTTCCGCTGGACGAGGCGTTGAGCCGTGTAGTCATCGATCTTTCCGGCCGTCCTGGCTTGGTGTACAACATCGACTTTACCCGCGCTCTGATCGGCCGTTTTGATGTCGATTTGTTTGAAGAATTTTTCCACGGTCTTGTGAACCACAGCATGATGACCTTGCACATCGATAATTTGAGCGGCCGTAATGCACATCATCAAGCTGAGACCGTTTTCAAAGCCTTCGGCCGCGCCTTGCGCATGGCAGTTGAATACGATCCGCGCATGATTGGCCAGACGCCTTCTACCAAAGGCACGCTGAGCGAAGAATCTGTTCAAGAAGAAGCAGAAGCCGCATCTGAAGAATAAGGCATCGTGTGAGTGAATAAAGGCCGTCTGAAACCGATAGTAATTTCAGATGGCCTTTTATTATTTGTCTTGTATATTGCCAATATTTTGTTTTAAACCATCTTTTGCTACAATCATTCTTATTATTATATTAATCATTAAATGTTTTCAGACGGCCTGAGGAGTAGCAATGAAAGTAGCGATTGTCGATTATGGAATGGGAAACCTGCATTCAGTATTGAAATCTGTTCAGGCGGCGCAGGCCTTGTCCAAGCAAAATGCCGAAATTTATCTGACTTCGCGGCCCGAAGAAGTGATGGCGGCGGATAAGGTTATCTTTCCGGGGCAGGGTGCCATGCCGGACTGTATGTCTGCGCTGAAGGCCAGCGGTTTGGGCGAGGCAGTTTCAGACGGCCTGAAAAACAAGCCGTTTTTTGGAATTTGCGTAGGTGCGCAATTATTGTTTGAACACAGTGAAGAAGGCGATACAGATGGTTTGGGCTGGTTTGAAGGGCAAGTAAAACGGTTTTTGCCCAATCAAACCGATGCACAAGGAGGCCGTCTGAAAGTGCCGCATATGGGGTGGAATACAGTGCGCCAAACCCGTCCGCACCCTTTATTTCAAGACATTGGGCAGAACGAGTATTTTTATTTTGTTCACAGCTATTATTTTGCACCGAAAAATGAAGAGATTGTTTTAGGCGTCAGCGAATATCCGAATGAATTTGCCTGCATTGTCGGTAAGGACAATGTGTTTGCCACACAGTTCCACACGGAGAAAAGCCATCAGGCAGGATTGCTGCTGCTGCGTAATTTTTTAAATTGGCAGATTTGAGGCTTTTTAACATAAATCTGCTAAAAATCGCTAATTTGTGTAAAATATACTGAAATTGAATAGAGGAGAAAAAAATGCTGTTGATACCTGCCATTGATTTGAAAGAAGGACGCTGTGTTCGCTTAAAACAAGGTTTGATGGAGCAGGCGACGGTGTTTTCCGATTCGCCGGCAGAGATGGCGTTGCATTGGCGCAATCAAGGCGCACGCCGTTTGCATTTGGTTGATTTGAACGGCGCATTCGCAGGCGTTCCTCAAAATTTTCCGGCGATTAAAGAAATTTTGGCCGCCGTAGCCAAAGATATTCCGGTACAGCTTGGCGGCGGTATCCGTGATTTGGGCACCATCGAAAAGTATTTGGATTTGGGTCTGACTGATGTGATTATCGGTACGGCCGCGGTAAAAAATCCTGAATTTGTGCGCGAAGCATGTAAGGCATTTCCGGGTCAGATTATCGTCGGCTTGGATGCCAAAGACGGGATGGTGGCGATAGACGGTTGGGCAACGGTAACGGAGCATCATGTCGTCGATTTGGCCAAGCGTTTTGAAGACGATGGTGTCAACAGTATTATTTATACTGATATTGGTCGCGACGGCATGATGAGCGGGGTGAATATCGAAGCTACCGTCAAATTGGCTCAATCAGTGAATATCCCGATTATCGCTTCCGGCGGCTTGACGAATTTGGACGATATCCGCGCATTGTGTGCCGTTGAAAAAGAGGGTGTGAGCGGTGCGATTACCGGCCGCGCAATTTATGAGGGAAGTATTAATTTTGCACAGGCGCAAAAACTGGCCGATTCTTTGGCTTGACCTAAGTGCGTTTAATTATGCAGATTAAGGCTTTGCAAGGGGTAACAGCACAGGAGTTGGCGTATAGCTGAAAATGCCTTCAAAAGCGGCATTTTGCAAAGTCCTTAGACTTAAAATTTGTCTGAAATAATTATAAAAAACAACTCACTCAATATCTTATTTTATTAAGGGATTGGTATGCTTGAAGCGTTTGTTTTGGGTTTTTGGATTATTTGGTCATCCGATCGCGAAGTGTATCCGCTAAGCGAAAGTTTGTGGTTTACACTGATTGCAGTGATACTGCGGCAGCTGACGGCGTTTGATTTGCCGATTATCGATACCTATTGGATGATTTTCAACGGGATAATCTGGGCATTTGCCGGTTTGATTTTTTCCATCGTCGGTCGCATCGACAGTAATTTCATCATCTCCTGCGTTTTGGCAATGATAGCGGGGATTGGTTATTTTCAGCTGTTGCAACATTTGCCGGATTGGTTGAGCAAATTTTTGGCCTGACGGTTTCAGACGGCCTGAGAACGGATAAGAGGTATTGAGTATGGCATTGGCAAAACGAATTATTCCTTGTCTGGATGTAAAAGACGGTCGCGTGGTAAAAGGTGTCAACTTTTTGGGTTTGCGCGATGCAGGTAATCCGGTTGACGTTGCCAAACGCTACAACGATGAAGGCGCAGATGAGTTGACCTTTTTGGACATCACTGCTTCCAGCGACAATCGCGACACTATTTTGCACGTTATTGAGGCAGTTGCATCACAAGTTTTTATTCCATTAACAGTCGGCGGCGGTGTGCGCACGGTTGCCGATATCCGTCGTCTGCTTAATGCCGGTGCCGATAAGGCCAGCATCAATACGGCCGCCGTAACCAATCCTGATTTGGTAAATGAAGCGGCCGGTTTTTTTGGTTCGCAAGCGATTGTTGTTGCTGTAGATGCCAAAGCGGTCAACCCTGAAAACACCCGTTGGGAAATCTTTACCCACGGCGGACGTAATCCGACCGGTTTGGATGCGGTGGAATGGGCTGTCGAAATGCAGCGGCGCGGTGCGGGCGAGATTTTGCTGACCAGTATGGACCGGGACGGTACCAAGCAAGGTTTCAACTTGCCTTTGACACGCGCGGTCAGCGAAGCGGTCGATATTCCGGTCATTGCTTCCGGCGGCGTCGGTTCGGTCCAACACTTGGTGGACGGTATTAAAGAAGGGAAGGCCGATGCGGTATTGGCCGCCAGTATTTTCCACTTTGGCGAAGCGAGTATCCGCGAAGCGAAACTGGCCATGCGCGAAGCAGGAATTGAAGTGCGTTTGTGATTGCTATCCAAAGGCCGTCTGAAAATATGGGAGAAAGACGCGAATGTCGAACATAAACGAAACGCTGCTGAATGCCGTAAAATTTGATGAAAAAGGTTTGGTTTGCGCGATTGCCCAAGATTGGCAGACACACCGTGTGCTGATGGTTGCCTGGATGAACGCCGAAGCCCTGCAAAAAACCGTAGAAACCGGGTTTGCCCACTATTACAGCCGTTCCCGCCAAAAACAATGGATGAAAGGCGAAGAGTCAGGGCATACACAAAAAGTACATGAATTGCGTCTGGATTGCGATGGCGACGCGGTGGTTATGCTGATTGAACAAAACGGTGGCATTGCCTGTCATACTGGGCGCGAAAGCTGTTTTTACAAAGTTTGGCAAGAGGGCGCATGGCAGACAGTGGATGCCGTGTTGAAAGACGAAGAAGCGATTTACGGACATAAACATCCTTAAGGCCGTCTGAAAGAAAATAAGAGAAACCGACCATGACCGATACTATCCTTACCCAAATTCAAAACGTCATCGATTCGCGCAAAGGCGGCGATCCTGATGCTTCTTATGTCGCCCAACTGCTGCACAAAGGCGAAGACAAGATTTTGAAAAAAGTCATCGAGGAAGCGGGTGAAACCTTGATGGCTTCTAAAGATGGCGGTGGCGAACATTTGGTTTACGAAGTGGCGGATTTGTGGTTTCATACCATGGTTTTATTGGCGCATCACGGATTGCGCGCTGAAGATGTGGTAAATGAGCTTGCGCGCCGTCAAGGTTTGTCGGGGTTGGTGGAAAAAGCTTCTCGCAAAGAATCTTGAATTTATATTACAATCTCGTATTTGACCTGTTTCAGAATCCGTCTCTTGGGGCAAAACGATTTCACTTTTTGGGTTGAAACCCGTTACGCCCGTTTTCAGACGGCCATTGGAGCCATTATGGATAATTGTATTTTCTGCAAAATCGCAACCAAAGATATTCCGGCACAAACCGTTTACGAAGACGACGAGATGCTTTGTTTCAAAGACATCCGTCCTGCCGCGCCGGTGCATCTGCTGCTGATTCCGAAAGTACACTTCGATTCACTGGCACACGCCACTGCCGAACATCAAACCCTATTGGGCAAAATGATGTTGAAAGTCCCTCAAATCGCCCAAGAGGCAGGTTTGACCGATGGTTTCAAAACCCTGATCAATACAGGCAAAGGCGGCGGACAAGAAGTCTTCCACCTGCATATCCATATCATGGGTACGCCTGCATAACTATTATTTATTTTTAACAAATTCAAGGATTTATCATGGGTAGCTTCTCTCTTTGGCACTGGATTATCGTACTGATTATTGTCGTTTTGGTATTCGGTACCAAAAAATTACGTAACGTCGGCAAAGACCTCGGCGGTGCGGTACATGACTTCAAACAAGGCCTGAATGAAGGTACAGACGGCAAAGATGCCAAAAAAGACGAAGTCATCGAACACAAAAAAGACGAAGACAAAGCATAATCCATGTTTGATTTCGGTTTGGGCGAATTGCTGCTGGTCGGCGTTGTCGCCCTAATAGTGCTTGGTCCCGAACGTCTGCCGCAAGCCGCGCGCACGGCCGGGCGTTTGGTCGGTAAATTGCAAGGCTTCGTCAACAACGTCAAGCAGGAGCTCAATACTCAGGCTGAGTTGGACGAATTGCGCAAGGTGAAGCAGGAATTTGAAACCGCCGCATCCGAGTTTCGCGACGGTATCAAAGACTTGGGCAACGATGCACAAAAAAATCTGAGCGATATTTCAGACGGTCTTAAGCCGTGGGAACGCCTGCCCGAACAGAAAACGCCTGCCGATTTTGGTGTGGATGAGTTTGGCAATCCTTTACCTGATCTGGCTTCAAACAGCACTGAGCATGAAAATGCAATCGAGGCTTCTGAGCAGGGTGGGGCAGTGCAAACCCAAGAGCTTGTCGAGGCTGAAAATGCCGAGTCCGAGCAAGACCGCGCTTGGCGTGAGTATTTGACGGCTTCGGTTTCCCCAGCTCCTGCGGTTGAAGTCAGCTATGTCGAATCTCCTGCTGCCGATGTTCCTCCGCTGCATACGACTTCTTTGTGTAAGCAGGCGATGAGCCGCAAACGCGATATGCGCCCGAAATTCCACGCCAAGCCCAAACTGCGCGTCCGTAAGTAAAAAGTGAGTCAACCGGTGTCCGAACCTCAACACGAACAACCCGTCCAACCGCTTATCGAGCATCTTCTCGAGCTGCGCCGCCGCATGATGTGGATCGTCATCGGTATCGTCGTCTGCTTCTTGGGCATGATGCCGTTTGCCCAGCAGCTCTATACCTTTGTTGCCGAACCATTAATGGCCAATCTGCCTAAAGATACCAGTATGATTGCGACCGATGTGATCGCGCCGTTTTTTGTGCCGGTCAAGGTTACTTTGATGGCGGCGTTTCTGCTGTCCTTGCCGCACACGCTATATCAAGTCTGGGCGTTTGTCGCCCCGGCCTTATACCAAAACGAAAAGCGTTTGATTACGCCGCTGGTGTTGTCCAGCGTGACACTTTTCTTCGTTGGTATGGCCTTTGCCTATTTTTTGGTGTTTCCCGTTATTTTCAAATTCTTGGCCGGTGTAACCCCTGTCGGCGTCAATATGGCGACCGATATCGACAAATACCTGTCCTTTATTTTGGGCATGTTTGTCGCATTCGGTACGACGTTTGAAGTTCCTGTTGTTGTGGTGTTGCTTGCAAAAATGGGCATTGTTTCGACCGCTCAGCTTAAGAACGCCCGTCCGTATGTTATCGTGGGTGCGTTTATCGTGGCCGCAATCATCACGCCGCCTGACGTAATTTCTCAAACCCTGCTTGCTGTTCCGCTGATTCTGCTCTACGAAGCAGGCATTTGGTTCAGCCGTTTTGCCAAGGCCAAAACGCAGCAGGAAGATGAGGATACACCGCAACCACCGGCAGAAGTTTAAGAATTAAGGCCGTCTGAAGAATTTTTCAGACGGCCTTTGTATCATGGCACTTTCAGTTTTTAAGAAAAAGCATGATGGATGTTCAGTAAATCGTGCAAAAACGTTACAGCGCTAAATCTTTTAATGTGACTAAAAATTTCGACCGAGGATTTTGCCGAAATCGAAGCAGTAATGCGTAACAGTCCCTCATGCCTCAATGGGCTGGTACTCTGAAGATGATTTCAATACCAAACTGCCGGAATTACGTTTGGAAAATGGGGTAATTTGTACCAAGGCATAAGCCAAAAATATTTGATTTTAGGTAATTGAAAAAATATTCGTTTCTATTTTATTAAAAAGTATGATGTCAGGCCGTCTGAAAATTAACTACTTTTCAGACGGCCTTTTTATTGTTCTTGTTTTTCTTTGTCCTCCTTATTTTTCAAGCATCTTACAAAAAGGGTTTGGAAAAATAGGTGCTTATATTTTGGCCGGATTTAGCCGTACGATTTCATGGATAAATGTGTTATCGTATTCATATATGTTAAAAAACATTAATAAATTTGTATTTTTCTTACAGAGAAAGGCTTCAAAATAGATGGTTGGACTCAAACGCTGAGTGTCGGTACTTTGCTCGGTATTGCGGCGGCGGCAATTTTGCTGATTTTGGTTTTAATTGTGAAACTGCGCGTTCATGCTTTACTGACGTTGGTATTGGTCAGCCTACTGACTGCTATCGTAACAGGCCTGCCTATGGGCAGTATCGTCAATGATGTGTTGGTCAAAAACTTTGGCGGCACGCTCGGCAGCGTGGCGTTGTTGGTCGGTTTGGGTGCAATGCTTGGCCGTTTGGTGGAAACTTCCGGCGGTGCTCAGTCTTTGGCAGATGCGCTGATTCGGATTTTTGGTGAGAATCGTGCGCCGTTTGCCTTAGGCGTGGCTTCTTTGATTTTCGGTTTTCCGATTTTCTTTGATGCCGGTTTGGTGGTGATGTTGCCGATTGTGTTTGCAACGGCACGCCGCATGAAGCAAACTGTTTTGCCCTATGCGTTGGCATCTATTGGCGCATTTTCCGTCATGCACGTCTTCCTGCCGCCACATCCCGGCCCGATTGCAGCTTCTGAATTTTATGGCGCAAATATTGGTCAACTGCTGATTTTGGGTTTGCCTGTTACCTTGATTACTTGGTATTTCAGCGGCTATTTATTGGGTAAAGTTTTGGGTCACAGCATTCATGTACCCGTTCCTGATCTGATCAGTGGCGGTACGCAAGATAACGACCAACCGAAAGCGCCTGCAAAAGCATCTACCATCGTCGGTATTATGCTGATTCCTATGCTGTTGATTTTCTTGAATACTGGTTTGTCTACTCTAATCAGCGAGAAAATGGTCAGTGCGGATGAAGGCTGGGTGCAGTTTGCACGAATGCTCGGTTCGACACCGATTGCTTTGCTGATTTCTGTTTTGGTAGCCCTGTATGTATTGGGTAGTAAACGTGGCGAAAAAGCCAGCGCTTTGGAGAAAACCATTGATGGCGCATTGGGTCCGGTTTGCTCGGTTATTTTGATTACCGGTGCAGGCGGTATGTTCGGCGGCGTATTGCGTGCTTCCGGTATCGGTAAGGCTTTGGCTGACAGCATGGCTGACTTGGGTATTCCTGTTTTACTAGGCTGTTTCTTGGTGGCTTTGGCTTTGCGTATTGCGCAAGGTTCTGCGACTGTTGCCCTGACTACCGCTGCCGCGTTGATGGCACCGGCCGTTGCGGCGGCAGGTTTCAGCGATTGGCAGATTACTTGCGTGGTATTGGCGACGGCGGCAGGTTCCGTTGGTTGCAGCCACTTTAACGACTCAGGCTTCTGGCTTGTCGGCCGTCTGTTGGATATGGATGTGCCGACGACCTTGAAGACATGGACGGTCAACCAAACACTTATCGCACTCATCGGTTTTGCTTTATCGTCAGTGTTGTTTATCTTGGTTTAATCGAAAATGGCCGGCGGATAGTGTTTTTGAGATAACACAATCCGCCTGTTTTCAAATACCGTTAAAATCCAGATAAACAAGGAGTAGAAAAATGACGACACATTTTGTCATGATGGGCGTGTGCGGTTGCGGTAAAACCACTGCCGCATTGTCTTTGCAAAAACATCTCAACCAATGCCCGTATGCCGAAGGCGATGATTTCCATACTCAAGCCAACCGCGACAAAATGGGTGCCGGTATTCCGTTGACGGACGAAGACCGCTATCCTTGGCTGGGCAATTTGCGTGACTGGATGACGGAGCAGGCAAAAAACGGGGAAAAATATTCCATCGTTACTTGTTCCGCACTCAAGCATCACTATCGCGATATTCTGCGTGGTGCGGAAGGAAAGGTGGCTTTTATCCATCTGACTCCGCCTCAAGCAATCAATCTTGAACGTATGCTGTCGCGTCAGGGGCATTATATGAAAGCCGGAATGCTGGATTCACAGCTGGAGATTTTGGAAGAGCTGGGTGCGGATGAGTACGGCGTTAAAATCGACAACCCGGGTACGCCTGAAGCCGTTGAGGCAGATATTGTGAACTGGGTGAAAGCGCAAGGCTTAATTTAATGATGATTAGAAATGAAAAGGCCGTCTGAAATCTTTCAGACGGCCTTTTTTGATGAGATTTAGAATGTTTTTTGCGAATCAAGCAATAAGGTAACCGGCCCGTCATTACAAAGGGAAACCTGCATATGGGTTTGGAATCTTCCGGTTTCGACTGTCAAACCATGTTCGCGCAAAAGTTGCGCGGTGTATTGATAAAGCTTGTCCGCTTGCTCTGCAGGCGCGGCATTGGAGAAAGAAGGGCGGCGGCCGCTGCGCGCATCAGCGTAAAGGGTAAACTGGGAAACCAGTAATATCGAGCCGCCGACATCTTTGAGCGATAAATTTAATTTGCCGTTTTCGTCTTCAAAGATGCGCAGGTTGGCGGTTTTATCCGCAATGTATTTGGCGTCTGCTTCCGTATCGGCGTGGGTAACACCGAGCAATATCATAAATCCGTTGTCGATTTTGCCGCAGGTTTCGCGGGAGTTTTCGGACAAAACGTCAACTTTGGCTTGGGTAACTTTTTGAATAACGGCGCGCATGATGTTTTTGAATAAAAAAAGTTTGTAAAAAAGGGCGTAAAAGACACGCCCTTTGGGTTGGAGTATGGTTTCAGACGGCCTGAAACCATTGAATCAATTTACGGATTAATGCCGTTTTCTTTCAAGATACGTTCGATCTGATTATTAACTTTTTGCCGTTTAACTGCTTGGGCAATTTGGTTGCGTACCAGCTCGAAAGGTTCGGCATTCGGATCATGCTCTACTGCACTGAGTTTAAACAGATAAAAACGGTTTTCCATTTGAATCGGCTCATGTGTTACATCGCCTCGGTTCATGTTGGCAAAAGCGGTAGCCAGTTGAGGAGGAAGCTGCTGTGGAGAGATGAAGCCATCGAACTCTTGTTCGGGGTTGGGATAGCGTTTCATCAGTTCTTCAAATGATAAGCCTTTGAGCAGCAGTTCTTGCGCTGCGCGTACTTCGTCGGCTGAAGCAAAGCTGACTTGTTGCAGCTTGATAATGCGTGTTTGCTGGTCGTAGAAACGGCGCAACTCGGCATCGTCAACCACAGTTTGACGTTCTAGATAAGCAGCGTATTGGTTGGCATAAAACTCAGCTTCAACGTTTTTAAACTGATTCTGCACTTCTGCATCTTTGTCCAAACCGGCTTTGATGGCTTCATTTTTCAAAATTTCCAAAGTCTGCAAACGTGTAATCACATCTTTGCGGATTGCCTGACCATCAGGTTTGGCAGTCTGGTTGGGACGTTGATCGGCCTGTCTCAACACTTCGGCGACCATGCTGTCGATACGCGCGGGATCGATTTCAGGTGCTTTGGCGGTTGCCAAGCCGACGGTTGATAGGGCGAGGATAGCCAAAACGGCAGTTTTGGGCTTGATGTTCATGTGAGTTCCTTATTGCCCGCCGCCATCACGGCGGGCACGTTATATTATTTGTTGACTTTGATGCTGGCTTTTTTCAGCAATGATTGAATGGCCGCATCAACACGGGCTGCCTGTAAGTCGCTGCCAATCTCGTTTTTAGCGGCTTCGTAAGAAGGCACGGTAACATTACGGCGGTCATTGACGTAGAAAACGGCGTACAGATTATCGTTTTGCAGCGGCGTTTTAGTGTGCGCACCTTTTTTCAGGTCTTTGATAGCTGCGTAAAGCGGAGGCGCTGATTCTTGTAAATCTTTAAGCGGAACATAAGCTTTAGGGATGCCGCCAGCTTTTTTGGCCGCTTCGTCAATTGAGTATTGGTTCAATACCGAAACAAAGTTCTTTTTCGCGTCCAAATCGGCAATGGCTTTTTGGGCATTGCTGCTGCTGTCGGTTACGATTTCGCCCAATTGGACTTCCTGAGTACCTTTATAGAAGTTGCTGAAGTCGTTGTAAGCGGCTTTGACATCTTTTTCTTGAACAGGATATTGACGGACGATATGCGCCGCGAAAGCTTGGCCTAACAAATCATTTTCGAAAACTGCCCATTCGGTTTTGAATGTGGCTTTTTTATCTGCACCTTGCTTGGCGGCATCGGCACGCGCTTGCTCCAATGCAGCTTTGAATTCAGCGCTTTGATCCAGTTTTAATTTTTTGGCTTCTTGGGTCACAACAGTGCTGATAACTTGGCGTTCAGTCAGCATTTGACGCAATTCAGGCGTGTCTTGAACGTTCGGGTTGCTGGCGCGCACGGAAGCAACTTGGTCATCGATAACACTGCTGTCGATGGCTTGGCCGTTTACGGTGACCAAAGTTTGGGCAAACAGGGTGCCGGAAGCCAGGGCAAGCATCAAGGTTGAAGCAAAGTAGGTTTTTTTCATCGTATTTCTCTTTTAAATTAATGATTGGAAATCAAAGTTTGGGCAGTAATCTTAATGGAAGTATTCGTCCGGCGTGGTTGCTTTGATACTGAGTGCATGAATCAGGCCGTCTGAAAACAAGTCCTGCAAAAGCTGCTTAATCATACGTTGCCGCTGGAGGCGGCCAATGTTTTCGAATGCGTTGCTGACCACCACTATGGCGTAATGCCCGCCGCCTTTATTGCCGGCATGGCCGGCATGCAGATGGCTTTCATCTTCAAAATCAAAGAATTCAGGCTCAAGCGCCTGCAGGCGTTCCTCGATAATTTGACGCATATTGCTCATTTGAACACGGCTTTAAAGGGTTTAACCAATACTTCTGCGTATACGCCAGCATCGACGTAAGGGTCTTGTTCAGCCCATTCTTGTGCTGCGTCCAAAGATTCAAATTGAGCCACAATCAGGCTGCCGGAAACGCGTTCCGGATTGTCTGGTAGAGGATTGGGGCCGGCAGTCAGCAGACGGCCTTGCGCTTTCAATTCTTCCAAGCGTGCCAAATGAGCAGGGCGGGCTGCCATGCGTGCTTCGTGGACATCTTCGGCATCAGTGGCCAAAAGCATGAAATATTCCATTATTGATCCTCCTTAGGCTGGAAACGCATCAGATACATGCCCTGTGCGATAGAAAAAATGATTGTGAAACCCAATGTGCCGAACAATTTGTAATTGACCCATTGGTCTGGAAAATACGTAAAGACAAAGAGATTGGCAGCCCCCATAAAAATCAGGAAGCCAATCCATGCATAAGTCAGGCGCGTCCATACAAAATCAGGAAGCTGCATTTCTTTACCCATCACGGCTTTTAGCCCGTTTTTACCGGCAAGATGACTAAACAGCATGACGATTGCGCCAATCCAAAACAGAACGGTCGGTTTCCACATGATGAAGCGGTTGTCTTTCAGTAAAATCGTTGCACCGCCAAAAAAGACGATCAAAATCAGGCTGATCCATTGCATGGTGTCCAGCTTGCGGTGTTTCCAAAAGGTCAGCGCAGCTTGGGCAATACCGACTATAACCGCAACAGTCGTTGCGGCAATCATGTCTTTGGTGATGATGTATGTGATGAAAAATAAGAATACGGCGAATAAGTCGCTCAAAACTTTCATATGTTAATGATGAAACTAATTGAGTAAATGCTAATCATACAGGCAGATGTGTTTTTTTGCACCTTTCCTTATGACTTTAATACCACATATATCCATATGAAATATTTGTTTTGGGTTGGCGAAATTTGTAAAAAAGAAACACAAGCATGCAAAAGTAATAGATTTGCTAAGGAATTTTAGGCTGAATAGCCTCTATTGCTTGGCAGGAATGGGTTAAAAATATATCATGACGTAATATCTAGTAAATATATGGTTAAATGCGCGCACATTGGTCAGTACCATAATTTCCGAACAGGGGATCAGTTTTGAAAAAACATCACAATATTAAATTAATTACAGCTTCTATCGCTTTAATGACATCGCTCAGTGCCTCTGCAGGTTTGGGTGGCTTAAACGTTCAATCTCATTTGGGTGAGCCTTTTACAGGCAGTATCACTGTGACTGGCGAGGAAGCTCAGGCTCTGCTTAATGGCGGTAAGGCCACTATTTCAAATGGTAATTTGCGCGCGGCGGTACGCAAATCAGGCGATAAGGCAGTCGTTACCATTCGTTCCTCTAAAGCCATCAAAGATCCTGTTTTGGTTTTCCAAGTAGGTGTTGGCGCGCAATCGCGTGAATACACCGCTATTATCGATCCGGCCGGATATGATTCTAAAGATGCTGCATCTGTTCGTACTCGTCCGGCTGCTGAATCTCAATCCTCCGAGCCGATGCGCAATGCCCAACAGCCTGCAACGAAAAATAATAAAGCAGCAGGTAATCAGGCAATTCAAGCGCGTAAGGATGTGCAGCGTAAGGCTGAGAAAAAACAAGTTCAGACGGCCCCTGCTAAAAACGACATGGCTGCACGTTCAGGTAGACAGCATTTGGTGCGTACGGGTGAAACCCTGATTGCCATTGCGTCCAGCATCCGTCCGCAAGGTATGACCTTGGATCAAACCATCCAGGCTTTGGTAAATGCCAACCCGGATGTGTTTATCGATAATAATGCCAACCGTATGTTGGCAGGTAAGGTGCTGAATATTCCAAACCGTAGCGAATTGCAACGTTTGGCTGCTTCTGCTCCTGCTAAAACTAATACGGCAACAGAAAAAGCCAATGAAACCGCTAATACAACAGAGGCTAAAACAGAAAAACCTGTTGTTCAGCCTGAGGCTCAAACTGAAGCTCAGGTCAAAGATGCTGGCGTAAATACACAACAACAGGAAGAAGTAAAACAAGCTTCAGCTGAACAAACAGAACAAGCAGCATCTGCGGCAGTTAATGAAAATGCCGCATCGACTGTTCCTACGTCCGATATTCAAGAAGCTATGGCTTCTGATGCTCAAGAGAACGTAGTGGCTTCTGAGCCTGTTGCAACCACTGATTCTGTTGCGGAGCAAACAGAAAGCGAATCAGACGGCAATTTATGGAAATGGTTGTTGGCAGGCGGTGCAGCCCTTATTGCTGTTTGGTTGTTGTTGAAAGCTGCCGGTAAACGTAAAGACGAGCCAGAAGCGGCACCTGTAAGCCGTAAGGATAAAGAGGAGGCTGTACAGAAAAATGTTGCTGCTTCAGCTGCTGCGGTTGCTGCAACTAAAGTAACGCCGTCTGAAAAAACTCAAGACGGCCTGCTGATTGAAGACGATTTTGAAGATGATGTGGTTATCAATGAAGTAGAAGAATCTTCCAATATTAATGATGTCAAACTTGATTTGGGTAAGATTGACAATAGTCAGGCAGGTATTCTTTCAGGTGCAGTAACGCATGATGTTGAGACAGAGCAACGTCGCCATGCTGATTGGGATAATATCGAATCAACGGAAAGCGTGTACGAGCCTGAACCAGAAAATCCGTATCAGCCAGTATCTGTTGTTATGCCTGAACGTAAAGAAGAGCAGGCAAATGCATTTGCTGAGTTTGATTTGGCGGCAGAGAAAAAAGTCTCTGAGTCAAGAAATGAAGAGCCACTCGAGTTTACGGTAGAAACCCCTGAAGCTTCAGACGGTCATGCGTTGCCATTCGAGGTCAAGCAAGATCAAGACTTGCAAATTCAAGAAACCAAAGAAGAAGTAGAGAAAGAAGAAGCTGCTTCTGAGTTTGTGATTGAAGAAGGTGCATTGGAATGGGGAGCTGAAGATGTTTCAGTAGCCGCCGATAAAAGCAATAGTGAAAGAGGCTTTGTTTCAGAATCAGTTGGCATGACTGCACCGCTTGAAGCTAAATATGATTTGGCTAAGATGTATATCGAAATCGGTGATCCTGAAGCGGCTCGAGAAACATTGCAAGCGCTGATTGAAGAGGCTGAAGGCGATATTCTGCATAAAGCCCAAAAACTGATGAAAGAACTTGGCGCATAAGTACCAGTCAAATGAAGATGCCGTTTCAGACGGCATCTTTTTTATGGTAAATTAAAAAGCAAGATTTTGGCTGAGTCTATTGTCAGTTGGGTAAGATTTCAGCTTTATTATGATGTTCGCAGATAAAGGCCGTCTGAAATACATGAAAGGCGTGTGTTAATCACGCCTTTTTAATATTTGTTGCTTGAGCGTAGGCAACAATATCAATCTACAAGAAGTATAAGAAATGACTGAGCAAGGAAATATAACAGGGCATCTGGTGCAGCGCTGGGCTTTGACCCTCTCTTATGACGGTAGCCGTTTTTATGGTTGGCAAAAACAGGCTGGGGATTTGCCGACTGTTCAGACGGCCTTGGAGCAGGCGTTGTCTTCAATAGCAGGGGAACAAATTAATACCGTCGTTGCGGGAAGGACGGATACGGGTGTGCATGCAACTGCTCAGGTAGTGCATTTTGATACATCAGTAAGTCGTCCGGAGCAAGCATGGGTTCGAGGTGTCAATGCACATTTGCCTGATGGTGTTGCTGTGTTGGTTGCGCAAAAAGTTGCATCTCATTTTCATGCCCGATTTGATGCTTATGGCCGCCATTATCGTTATTTATTGGAATCCTCACCGGTTCGTTCTCCATTATTGGTTGGCAGAGTAGGGTGGACGCATTTGAAATTAGATTTAAATCTGATGAGGCAGGCTGCTGCCTTGTTGGAGGGTGAACATGACTTTTCCAGCTTTCGAGCAGCTGAATGTCAGGCGAAGTCCCCTATAAAGACACTATATAGTACAAAGATTAGTGGAACTTCTCGTTATCTGTGCCTTGATTTGCATGGAAATGCATTCTTGCATCATATGGTACGCAATATCATGGGCGCATTGGTATATGTAGGAAGTGGCAGGATCAGTGTGGATGAATTTCAGTTAATCTTTCATGCAAGAAGCAGATTGAAAACACCTCCGACTTTTATGTCTGACGGCCTGTATTTAACAGGCGTTGATTATCCCGATGAGTTTGGGGTGGTAAAACTGCCTCTGCCTGAGTGGATGGATGTTTCGGGTAATGTTTTTCAGACGGCCTAATTGACGGATTGTTGGTATAAAAGCAACAAAATAGCGTGATTGATGTGTAAATTAATAAAGTGTTGTAAAAATGCACAGTTGGTTTTAAAAGAAATTTATCATTGATTTTAAATAATAAATTTCCTTTTTGGGGCTGTGTTTCCCTTTGCTGGGTTTCAGGGGTAGTGGGGATGGATTGAATAAAGTTTGTTTTTTTAGAGAGGAGCAATTATAGTAACAGTCATGGAATCGCTGATTCCAGCGATAATGTAAGCCTAAGCGGATTGTCTGGTCTGCTTAAGTTATTTCTTCACAATAGAAAAGGAATACAGCAATGAAAAAATCTCTGATTGCTCTGACTTTGGCAGCTCTGCCTGTTGCAGCTATGGCTGATGTGACTCTGTACGGTCAAATCAAAGCCGGCGTTGAAATTTCTAAAGTAAAAGAAGGTAAGACTACTTCTAAAACTGCTACTGAGATTGCTGACTACGGCTCTCGCATCGGTTTCAAAGGCCACGAACACTTGGGTAGCAACCTGAATGCTATCTGGCAAGTTGAACAAAGAACTTCTATCGCCGGTGGTGACTCTGGTTTCGCTAACCGTGAATCTTTCTTGGGTTTGGAAGGCGGTTTCGGTAAAGTTCGTGCCGGTAACTTGAATACTGCTCTGAACGACAGCAGTGACAGCTTTGACCCTTGGGAATCTAGTGTGGCTAACGAAGACGCTCTGCAATTGGGTAAAATCAAACGTGTAGATTCTCGTAAAGTATCTGTACGTTACGATACCCCTGTATTTGGTGGTTTCAGCGCAAGCGTACAATACCAACCTCGCGACAATGCTAACCCTGCCGACAAAGGTGTACATGCCGTAAAAAGTCGTGAATCTTACGACTTGGGTCTGAACTACGAAAACTCTGGCTTCTTCGGTCGCTATGCTGGTTCTTATGCTAAACGTGCTGACTTGACTGATGATTACTTGGAAGTATTCAACCACAATAAAACTTTGGCTGCTGGTACTTACAAAGATCACCAAGCTCACCGTCTGACTGCTGGTTACGATGCTAACAACCTGATGGTTGCTGTTGTAGGTCAATACGAAGGCTTCAAAGCTGACGTAGTTGGTGCTAAGAAAAATGAACGTACTGAAGTTGGTGCAACTGCTGCTTACCGCTTCGGTAACGTAACTCCTCGTGTTTCTTACGCTCACGGCTTCAAAGCTAAAGAAAACGGCGTGAAACAAGAGAACAGCGCTTACAACCAAGTTATCGTTGGTGCTGACTACGACTTCTCTAAACGTACTTCTGCCCTGTTGTCTGCCGGCTGGTTGAAAGAAGGCAAAGGCGACAACAAATACGAGAAAACTGCTGGTACTGTTGGCCTGCGTCACAAATTCTAATCTGACTTAAGATTAGTCTGAAAAAGAGCCTGTTTTATACAGGCTCTTTTTGTTTGTGTGGAAAATATATTTTGTTTTGAAAGAATGGAAGGTTAAAGTTTTTAGATTATTTTCAGACGGCCTATTGAAATTAAAATCGAATCTTTGTATTCTGCTTTAATATATGCTAAATAGAATTTTGGGAATTGTTTTGAGTATTATTATAAATAAATTAATAATATAATAAGATTTGTTGAATCGGGTTGATTTCACTGTGTTTCATGTCTGCTAAAGATGGGATTGTTTAATATAGTTCTAAAGTATTATTAGCATGTAGAATTTGGTTTTAAGATTTGTAAACTTGATTTTAATCAAATTATTGCTGATGGATGATTCATATAATATCAGTGTTTAGAGTATCGATATATCGGGAATAGCCATGTCCTGTCTTGAAATGAAGTGCTTAAGTGGCATTTGGAAACGAATCCTTGTGCTGTTTGCTGTATTTTCTATGATGATAGTAAGCCTGCCTGCTTACGCGGAGCGCTTGCCTGATTTCTTGGCAAAAGTTCAGCCGTCTGAAATTTTCCCCGGTGCTGATCGCTACGGTAAGCCTGAAGGTAAGCCCTTGGTTGCTCGCGTGTACAAGGGCGAAGAGCAGCTTGGCTTGGTTTATATCACAACTGACGTGGTCAATACGCGCGGTTATTCGAGCAAACCGATCGATACGATGGTTGCTTTGGCCAATGATGGCACTATTGCCGGCGCAAAATTGGTTGAACACCATGAGCCGATTATGCTGATCGGTATCCCGCAATCCCGTGTCGATAAATTCATCGACAAATATATCGGCTTAAATTTTATTAAAAATCCGCCTCAACCTGGTGTGGCTCCTGGTGATATCATCAGTGGTGCGACTGTAACGTTAATGGTGATTAACGACAGTATTCAGCGTTCTGTCAAATCGGTTATTCATCAATATCATTTGGGTACTGATAAAGCGACTCAAGCCGGTGCTGTTGCCGCTTCTGGTGAACAAGCTGCAAATGAGCCTGCGGTTCAAACCCGTCCCCGTCGTGCTGTGAATCCTGATAAACAAGACATTCAGTCTTGGAATGCGCTTTTGGAACAAAAAGCCGTCGGCCATCTGCATATTTCTATCGACGAAATCAATAAACTGTTTGAGAAAAGCGGTAAAGCAGGTGTGGCAGATCATGCGGAGCAGGGCGATAGTAATGATACATTTATTGATCTGTATGTTGCCTTGGTTAGCCAACCTTCCATCGGTAAAAGCCTTTTAGGTGAAGCCGGTTGGAACAACCTGCAAAAACGTTTGAAACCTGGCCAAGAAGCCGTGATGGTGGCCGGCGAGGGTCGCTATTCTTGGAAAGGTTCGGGTTATGTCCGCGGTGGTATCTTTGACCGTATTGAAATGATTCAAGGCGATACCAGCTTCCGCTTTACCGATGCGCAACATGAACGTGTAGTTGCTTTATCCGCAGAAGGTGCGCCTGCATTTAAAGAAGTTTCTTGGTTCACTATTCCCGAAGGTGTGGAATTTGATGGTGCTGAACCATGGCGTTTGCAATTGATGATTCAACGCGTATTGAGCGTAAATGATAAGGCATTTGTAACTGCCGATTTGGATTATGAATTGCCAAAAGGCTACTACGTTGACGATCCTAAAGCACCGCCGGTTGAAATTAGTGCACCGGTTGAGCCGGTGGCTGCGGCAGCCTCTGTTCCAGAAGAAAGTACAGGTATTGCAGAAGATGCAACGGCTGAGGAAGGCGTATCCAACCAACTTTGGAAACAGGTTTGGAAAGCCAAACAAGGTCAAATCGTGGTTGTCGGTATTGCTTTGACAATTCTTCTGTTGGTATTCCTGTTCCAAGATTGGATTGTCCGTTACGAAAAATGGTATGACCGATTCCGTCTCTGTTTCCTGACCTTTACGCTGTTTTATATCGGCTGGTATGCTCAGGCACAATTATCGGTAGTGAATACTTTGACGTTGTTCTCAGCTGTTTTGACTGAGTTCCACTGGGAATTCTTCCTGATGGATCCGCTGGTATTCATTCTGTGGCTCTTTACAGCGGCGACCATGCTGTTGTGGAACCGCGGTACATTCTGTGGATGGCTGTGTCCTTTCGGTGCATTGCAAGAGTTAACCAACCGTATCGCTAAAAAATTGGGTATGAAACAAATTACAGTGCCACACTTGTTGCATACCCGTCTGAGTGCGATTAAATATGTAATTTTCTTCGCTTTGCTGGCAATTTCCCTGTACGATTTGGGTACGGCTGAAAAATTTGCTGAAATTGAGCCTTTCAAAACTGCAATTATTTTGAAATTCATGCGTGAATGGTGGTTTGTTCTGTTCGCCGCCGCTTTGCTGATTGCAGGCTTGTTCATCGAACGTTTCTTCTGCCGTTATCTGTGTCCTTTGGGTGCAGGTATTGCATTGCCGGGCCGCTTCCGTGTGTTTGATTGGCTGCGCCGTTATAAAATGTGCGGTAACCCATGCCAGATTTGTACACACGAATGCCCAGTACAGGCAATCGCACCTGAAGGCGACATTCATCCGAACGAATGTATCCAATGTCTGCATTGTCAGGTAATGTATCATCACGATACGCGTTGTCCTCAAGTAGTGGCAACGAATAAGAAAAAACAAAAACAAGCGGCGGCAAAAGCTGAACAGCATGATGCGGCAGCGACGCAAAATGCCCAAGAACAAGTTGTCCAGTTTGTTAAAAAAGAATCGGCAATCAGTGTCGACAAGTAGTAATTTATCAATAAAAAAAGAGGGCTGTATCGGCAGCCCGACTTAGAAAATTTTTCATCGGCAGGCCGTCTGAAAAATCGGCCGCCGGATTTTATCCAAGGAGTGTCGTATGTCAGACGAAAAATTAGAACAAAACGGCTTAAGCCGTCGTTCATTCTTAGGTACTGCCGCTGCTTCCGGTGCAGGTATTGCCGGTGCCGGTTTGTTGGGCTTGGCCGGTTGCTCTAACGGCGAGGGTGATAAAGCCGCTGCTTCCGGTGCTGCACCTGCCGAAAAAGCCGCTGCTCATTCTGCCGAACCGGGCAAACAAACTTCCGAAGTCGGTCCAGGCGAGCTTGACCAATACTACGGTTTCTTGTCAGGCGGTCAATCAGGCGAAATGCGCTTGATCGGCGTACCTTCTATGCGTGAGTTGATGCGTATCCCTGTATTCAATATGGACAGCGCTACCGGTTGGGGTCGTACCAACGAGAGCCTGCGTATTTTGAATGAAAAAATTACACCGGAAACCCGTAAATTCCTGCAAGACAGCGGTCTGCGCTGCTACCCTAACGGTGACTTGCACCACCCGCACTTGTCTTTTACCGATCAAACTTACGACGGCCGCTATGCATATGCCAACGATAAAGCAAACAACCGCGTTTGCCGTATCCGCTTGGATGTGATGAAAACCGATAAAATCGTTGAAATTCCAAACGTTTCAGGTGTTCACGGTCTGCGTCCTCAACGCTATCCGAAAACTGGCTACGTATTTGCCAACGGTGAGCATATCGTTCCTGTTGATGGCGTAGGCAAATGGGATGATCCTAAAACTTGGAATGCCGTTTATACTGCAGTTAACGGCGAAACCATGGACATCGCATGGCAAGTATTGGTAGACGGTAACTTGGATAATGGCGATGCCGACTACCAAGGTAAATACTCTTTCTCTACCTGCTATAACTCTGAGCGCGCTCTGACTGTACAAGGTGCATCTTCTAACGAACAAGACTGGTGTGTGGTATTTAACCTGGCCGCCATCGAAGAAGGCATCAAAAAAGGCGACTTCAAAGAAGTTAACGGCGTGAAAATGTTGGACGGTCGTGCGGAAGCCAACTCTCCATACACTCGTTACATCCCGGTTCCTAACTCTCCTCACGGCTGTAATGCAAGCCCTGACGGCAAATACATCATGCTCAACGGTAAACTGTCTCCAACCGTTACCGTATTGGATGTCAGCAAACTGGATGACTTGTTTGCAGGTAAAATCAAAGAGCGCGATGTTGTCGTAGCCGAGCCTCAACTGGGTCTTGGCCCATTACACACTGCATTTGACGGTCGCGGCAATGCCTATACTACATTGTTTATCGACAGCCAAATGGTGAAATGGAACATCGACGATGCGATTAAAGCCTATAAAGGCGAGAAAATCGATCCGATCAAACAAAAACTCGACGTTCACTATCAACCGGGCCACAACCACACTACCATGGGCGAAACCAAAGAAGCCGACGGTAAATGGTTGGTATCTTTGAACAAGTTCTCTAAAGACCGCTTCTTGAATGCCGGTCCTTTGAAACCTGAGTGTGACCAATTGATCGACATCTCCGGCGACGAAATGCGTCTGGTGCATGACAATCCGACTTTTGCCGAACCACACGACTTGTGCTTGGTTGCTGCGTCTAAAGTGAACCCAAGCAAAACTTGGGACCGCAAAGACCCATGGTTCTGGCAAGAAGCTTTGGAACAAGCTCAAAAAGACGGTGTTGAGCTGGAAAAAGCTGCCAAAGTCGTACGTGAAGGCAACAAAGTACGCGTGTACATGACTGCCGTTGCGCCTGCTTACAGCGTTCCTCAATTTGAAGTGAACCAAGGCGACGAAGTTACCGTATATGTAACCAACGTTGAGACCATTGAAGACTTGACTCACGGCTTTACTTTGGAAGGTTATGGCATTGCTATGGAGATTGGCCCGCAAGCTACATCTTCTGTAACCTTCAAAGCTGTCCGTCCAGGCGTACACTGGTACTACTGCCAATGGTTCTGCCACGCATTGCACATGGAAATGTCTGGCCAAATGATTGTTAAACCAAAATAATTTCGGTTTGATGATTTAATTCTTCAGGCCGTCTGAAAAAACATTCTTTCAGACGGCCTTTATAGCAAAGTTGTTTGTCGGCCGATATGGCCACAAAATGAAAGCCATCATCAGGCAGCTTTGCTATAACACCAAAATACCTGTTTCCGCATCGGTTTATCATGCGGCAAGCAGGCCGTCTGAAACAGAGATATGATTATGACGCACACACAAATCCATCGTTCCAAATGGCAACGTGCCGCACTCGTATTGCTGCTTGGCAGCATGGTTCAGACGGCCTTTGCCGCAGTCATCAACGTATCCGCACAAGACAATCTCAATGATGCTTTGGCGCGCGCCCAAGCCGGCGATACGCTCAAGCTTGCCTCCGGTACATACAAAACCAAACTCTATATCGACAAACCCATTACCATCGAAGGCCCTGCCGATCGTTCCGCCAAGATTGTCGGCGACCGGAGCGGGAGGACGGTTGCCGTTCATGCGCCTGATGTAACTTTGCGCAATCTGACCGTTTCCCATTCCGGCATGAGTTTGCCGGCAATGGATGCCGGTATCTATTTAGAAGAGACGGCAACGCGCGCGCTGGTGGAGCATAACAACATCATCGACAATTCCGTCGGCGTGTATATTCACGGTGCGGCAGAATCCATGGTGCGGGAAAATAAAATCATCGGCGATGCAACCCTGCGCGTCAACGAACGCGGCAACGGCGTAACCGTCTGGAATGCGCCCGGTGCGCAAGTGGTCGATAACGATATTTCCAAAGGCCGTGACGGTATTTTTTCAAATACCAGTACTCATAATACCTACAAAGGCAACCGTTTTAGCGACTTGCGCTTTGCCGTCCATTATATGTACACCAATGACAGCGAAGTCAGCAACAATATCTCCGTCGGCAACAATATGGGTTATGTGCTGATGTTTTCCGAACGCCTGAAAGTGTATGGCAACATTGCCGTTGGCAGTCGCGACCAAGGCATTATGCTCAACTACGTCAATTATTCTGAAATTCACGATAATGTGATCAATAAGGCAGGCAAATGCGTGTTTGCCTACAATGCCAACTACGATAAAATCTTTGCCAATCATTTCGAGAACTGCCAAATCGGTATCCACTTCACCGCAGCCATCGAAGGCACAACCCTGTACGAAAATTCATTTATTAACAACGAAAGCCAGGTTAAATATGTCAGCACCCGCTTCCTCGATTGGGGCGAGGGTGGTCGCGGCAACTATTGGAGCGATAACAGTGCCTTTGACCTTGACGGCGACGGCTTCGGCGACAGTGCCTACCGTCCCAACGGGATTATCGACCAAATCATCTGGCGCGCACCCGTCGCCCGGTTATTGATGAACAGCCCTGCCATCAGCATTGTCAAATGGGCGCAATCGCAATTTCCCGCCATCCTGCCTGGTGGCGTAATTGATAGCAAGCCTTTGATGAACCCTGTCCGTAATAAAACGACAACCAAATACGAAGCCATGAAGGACGAATTGCTGCATGAAGCAAAAACGCACCAATCCGAATGGGGTAATGCCGAAAACGGTGCGCTGACAGGCGGAAATGCCAATATGTAACCTTTCAGACGGCCTAATATCAAAGGCCGTCTGAAACATTCACTAGAGGAATATCCATGAGCAGTACCAACCACGTTGAATTAAGAAACGTGACCAAGCAGTTTGGCAGCCAAAAGGCCGTCAACCAAGTCGATCTGGTTCTCAAGGCAGGCGAGAGCGTCGGCATGGCAGGACACAACGGTGCAGGCAAATCTACCATTATGAAGCTGATACTCGGCCTGATTACGCCGACCAAGGGCGAAGTGATGCTTTTGGGAGAGCCGACCGGCAGTAAAGCAGGCGCGCAGCGTCGCAGCCAAATCGGTTACCTGCCTGAAACGGTTGCATTGCACCCTTCATTGACCGGTATCGAAACCATGGATTTCTATGCCAAACTTAAAAAACAGCCCCTGAGTAAAAACCGTGAATTGCTCGAGCGTGTCGGCATTTCTCAAGCGGCACGCCGCCGTGTCGGCACTTACTCCAAAGGTATGCGCCAGCGTCTCGCTTTGGCACAGGCCTTGTTGGGTGAGCCTAAAGTCTTATTGTTTGACGAACCGACCACAGGCCTTGACCCGGCTTCACGCCAAATGTTTTACGAAGTCGTGCGCGAACTGAATGGACGCGGTGCGACCGTATTGCTCAGCACCCACGCACTGGCCGAGCTTGACGGCCACGCCGACCGCATCATCGTCATGAAAAACGGCGTGAAAGTTGCCGACGGCAGCATGGATGAGTTGCATGTTCAAAGCGGCCTGCCGCTGACCGTCAATGTCCGTTTGAAAGAAGCGCGTCCGTTGAGCGAGCGTTGGCAGCCGCTTTCAGACGGCCTGTCGTATAAAGCGCAATGTAAAGCCGAAGAGCGCATGGCTCTTTTGAGCGAATTGGGTGATTTGGGCAGTCTTGCCTATATCGATATCCACACGCCTACACTTGACGATATGTACGCGCAATTCTTGAAGAGGGAAGACGTATGAACCCCGTTTGGATTATTACCGGCAAAGAAGTCCGCGACAGCCTGCGCAACCGTTGGGTTCTTGCCGCCGCACTTTTGCTTGCCGCATTGGCACTGTCATTAGGCTTTCTCGGCAGCTCGCCTACCGGTTCGGTCAAGGTTGATCCCTTGACGGTAACTGTAGTCAGCCTGTCCAGCCTGTCTATCTTCTTGATTCCGCTGATTGCGATGTTGCTCTCTTATGATGCACTGATTGGCGAAATCGAGCGCGGTACAATGGCGTTGCTGCTAAGTTACCCCATCTCGCGCAACCAAATCCTTGCCGGTAAATTTATCGGCCACCTCATCATTCTTGCCCTTGCTACCACGGCAGGCTACGGATTGGCAGGTATTACCCTTCAGCTTGCCAACGGCGGTTTTGATATTGCCGCATGGCAGCCTTTCGCCCTCTTGATTGCTGCCAGCGTGATTCTTGGCGCAGCCTTTTTGTCCATGGGCTATTTGATCAGCGCAAAAGTTAAAGAACGCGGTACCGCCGCCGGTATCGCCATCGGCGTATGGTTGTTTTTTGTGGTGATTTTCGATATGGCGCTTTTGGGTGTTTTGGTTGCCGATACCGAACAAGTCATTACCGCGCCTGTAGTGGAAACCGTTCTTTTGTTCAACCCCGCAGACATTTATCGCCTGCTGAACCTGACGGGTTACGAAAATACAGCCATGTATGCCGGCATGGCGGGTTTGAGCGAACAAATCAGCCTGAGTATGCCTATTTTGCTGACGGCTCAGGTATTATGGGTTATCATTCCTTTGATTTTAGCCGCCTGGATTTTCGGAAAGCGACAAATATGAGAAAAATATTATTGACAACCTTCACACTCATCGCATTGGCAGCCTGCAGCAAGCAGGACAACAGCCCTCCGCCTGCGCCCCAACAAATCAGCGACAGCGCAGTCGGTCATTACTGCAGCATGAATTTGACCGAACACAACGGCCCTAAAGCGCAAATCTTCTTGAACGGCAAACCTGACAAACCGGTTTGGTTTTCCACCATAAAGCAGATGTTTGGCTACACCAAACTGCCCGAAGAGCCTAAAGGCATTCATGCCATCTATGTTACCGATATGGGTAAAGTCAAAGATTGGGAAAAACCCAATGCCGACACTGAATGGATAGATGCGAAAAAGGCCTATTACGTTATTGAAAGCAGCTTTATCGGCGGCATGGGTGCGGAAGATGCGCTTCCGTTTGCCGACAAGGCTCAGGCTGAAAAATTCGCCAAAGAAAAAGGCGGCAGAGTAGTCGGTTTTGCAGAGATGCCCGACGAATACATTTTCAAATAAAACAATCAATAAAAGGCCGTCTGAAACAGTTTCAGACGGCCTTTGTGTTGAAGGCTTGCCGATTGATATTTAATGATGCAGGCTTGCAATGTAAAAATAAAAAATCCAAGGAATACTCCATGTCTACTCCTTTAACGCGTCGCCGCTTCATTGCCATCACCGCCACACTTGCCGTCGGTGTCGGTATTCCTTTTGCCATCAGCCGCAAAACCAATCGACCGACTCATCCAACCAGCCCAAATCAAGAAGAGCAGCCAGTTATTTGGAGAGGCATTGCATTGGGTTCGGGCGCGGAGTTGCGTTTGTTCGGCGTTGAACGCAAGCAGGCAGAAATATTGGTCAACAAAGTATTGGCAGAAGTTTCACGGTTGGAAAAAATCTTCAGCCTGTATCGGGACGACAGCCTGATCAGCCGTTTAAACCGAGAAGGCCGTCTGAAAAATCCGCCATCCGATTTTTTGCAGCTGCTCAGTATCAGCCGAGATATCCATCAGCTGACGCAGGGTGCGTTTGATCCTAGCATTCAGCCATTGTGGAATCTGTATGCCGATCATTTCAGGCGAAACCCAAAAACCGAAACGCCGCCATCTGAACGCAGTATCAAAGACACGCTCAAATTAGTGGATTTCAACAAAGTCGATTTTGATACCAAAGAAATCCGTTTTGCCCAAAAAGGCATGGGCTTGTCGCTTAACGGCATTGCCCAAGGCTATATCACCGACAAAGTAGCTGAATTGTTGAAGCAGCAAGGCGTTTCTCAGGCATTGATTGATATGGGGGAGATTTACGGCTTTGATAATGCCAACCAGCGCGAGTGGAATGTCAGCATCCGCAATCCTGACCAAGAAGACCAAATCCTGACCACCATTGCTATGAAAAATCAAGCGTTTGCCACATCAGGCGGCTATGGCACGGTAATGGACGAGGCAGGCAAATTTACCCATCTTTTTGATCCGCGCACAGGCGGAAGCCAGCCGCGCTATAAAAGCATGAGCGTTATGGCGGAAAGTGCGGCAGTTGCCGATGCTTTTTCTACCGCATTTTCTATTATGGATGAAGCGGCTATCCGAGCAGCGGCCCAAGTTAAAAAGGCACAGGTTTGGCTGGTGATGCCGAATAATGAATTGAAGAAGATTTGAGATTGAGAAAAAGAATGGTTTTGTCAGTTGGTTTGAATATATGAATAAGGAAAAGTCTAAGATATTGAAATAATGAAATATAAAAAAAGAAGGGCTGCCCAAGGGGCAACCCTGAAACTCTTGCAGTTGGGAGTAATTAGCAAGAGATTACGACACTTAAAACAAAAATTCACTCATTTCAAAGCACGAAGCTTTAATATCTAAGCAAAACGGTATTTCGACCGCTCAAACCCCTTTGAAACGGAGAAACACAACATTATGGGAAAATCCGACAAAGTGGTTTAAAGCACTTTAGATGAACGGTCTAAAATGCAGATAACCGGTTGTCTTTAGATAAGCGGTATAATATCAGGATAAGCGGAACATTACCAGTGAATATTATAAAAAAGTAGAATAATTTATTTAGTGGTTGATTATATTGAATAAAAACATGGATTTTTATTGAATGTTTTTACAACAGTTGATTCGGTTTGATATAAGAAATTATGTAAGCGATTGTTATCAGTAAAAAATAATTTTGACTTTGTGAGTGATGATAGAAAAAGGCCGTCTGAATGTTCAGACGGCCTTTTTTCAAAAAGTTACTTATTTGGTTGCAGAAGCAGTAGAGGCGGCTTCGGCTTGAGCACCTGCTGCTGCGTTTTCACCCCATGCCGCAGGATATTTGTAACCGGCAAAGCGTTTTTGTGAGTAGGCTTTGAACTCGTCAGAGTTGTAGGCTTCGGTTACATCTTTCAGCCATTGGCTGTCTTTGTCGGCAGTGCGGACGGCAGACCAGTTAACGTAGGCAAAGCTTGGCTCTTGGAACAGGGCTTCGGTCAGTTTCATGCCGCTGCTCATGGCGTAGTTGCCGTTAACGATGGCAAAGTCAACGTCGGCACGGCTGCGCGGCAGTTGGGCGGCTTCAAGTTCTACGATTTGGATGTTTTTTGGATTTTCGGCAATATCGTTTTTAGAGGCAGTCAGCGGATCAACGTCGGCTTTCAGTTTAATCCAGCCTAATTCGTTCAACATAACCAATGCACGGGCAAAGTTAGATGGGTCGTTAGGTGCAGAAACGCTGACGCCGTCTTTCACTTCGTCCAAAGATTTCAGTTTGCCAGGGTACAGGCCCAAAGGTGCGGTCGGTACTTGGAAGGCCTCAACGATGTCCAGTTTGTGTTCTTTTTTGAAGTCGTCCAGATAAGGTTTGTGTTGGAAGATGTTGATGTCCAATTCGCCTTCAGCCAAAGCAAGGTTGGGGCGCACATAGTCGGTGAACTCGATCAGTTTGACTTTATAGCCTTTTTTCTCCAAAGCCGGTTGGATTTGGTCTTTTACCATATCGCCGAAGTCGCCGACGGTTGTACCGAAGACGATTTCTTTTTTCTCTGCACCGTTGTCGGCAGAAGAAGCGGCAGAAGCAGCAGGCGCGCTGTCTTTTTGACCGCCGCAGGAAGCCAGTACGATGGCGAGCGCAGCGGCTGAAAGAGTTTTGAAGAATGTGTTGATTTGCATATTTTGCTCCTGATGGATGATAAAACGGTTTCAGACGGCCTCAATCTGCCGCCGTTAAAAAAAGAGGGATTGTAAATCTATTTTGGAAATATGAGGACGTTTTTTGTAAATTTATTTGAAATATATGCCCTAAATAGATAACAGGCCGTCTGAAAAATAGTAAGTCCATTTCAGACGGCCTGTTTGCTTAACGCTTGTCCAGTTTGCGCGCCAATCTGTTGCCGATACCTTGAATCAGGATAACGAGTAAAACCAGGATGGCGACGATGAAAATGATGACTTCCATTTGATAGCGGTAGTAGCCGTAACGGATGGCAAGGTCGCCCAAGCCGCCGCCGCCAATCATACCTGCCGCCGCGCTGTACGACAGAAGGCCGATAGCCAGTACGGTAATGCTGGAAACCATACCTGCGCGCGCTTCATTCAAAAGCACTTTGCAGATGATGCTCATGGGGGAAGCACCCATTGCGGAGGCCGCTTCAATCACGCCTCTGGGTACTTCGCGCAGGTTTTGCTCGACCAGACGGGCGAAGTAGAACAGGCCGGATACGCTCAATACCAATGAGGCGGCCACCGGGCCGATGGTCGTGCCGATGATGGCGCGAGTAACAGGAATCATGGCAATCATCAGGATGACGAAAGGGAATGCGCGCATTAGGTTGACCAGGTTGTCCAAAAACAAATTCAGCTGTTTGTTGTAGTGCAACTGATGACTTGACGTCACAAACAGCAATACGCCCAAAATCGTACCGAAGATAACGGCGAAAGTAGTTGATAGGCCGACCATAATAAAGGTTTCACCCAAGGCTTGGATAATTTCGCCCTTCATGCTGACGATGGTCGCAACAGCACTTTCAAATGTTAAATCTGCCATATTAGTCCTCTCGAATCAGCTCTTGCCCGATTTTGGATTGGGCATGGATTTGGTTGCCGTGTACTTCAACGATTTCCAGCAGACGGCCTTTGTCCAAGAGGGCGGCACGGTCGCACAGGCGGCGGATAACGCTCATTTCGTGGGTAACGATGACGATGGTTACGTTGAAACGTCGGTTGATGTCTTCCAAACACTTCAAAACGCTGCGCGTAGTGGCAGGGTCGAGGGCGGAAGTAGGTTCGTCGGCGAGGATGACTTGAGGTTGCGGCGCCAGCGCGCGGGCAATGCCGACACGTTGTTTTTGACCGCCGGAAAGTTGGGACGGGTAATGGTTGGCACGGTCTTGCAAATCAACGATTTCCAAACATTCTTCAACACGCGCTTGGATTTTTTTAGACGGCCATTTGGCAATTTCTAAAGGAAAGGCGACGTTTTCGGCAACGGTACGGTTGCTCAATAGGTTGAACTGTTGGAACACCATGCCGATGTTTTGTCTGGCGTGGCGCAGTTGCGTGGCGTTGAGCGCGGTCAGCTCTTGGCCGCATACGCTGACGGTACCTGTATCCGGACGTTCCAATAAGTTAATCAGGCGCAGCAGGGTGGATTTGCCTGCGCCGGAATAGCCCATCAGGCCGAAGATTTCTCCCTGTTTGATTTCGAGGCTGGTCGGCTCGACGGCGACAAAGTCTTTGTTGTCGCGTGTTTGATAGTGTTTGGAGACGTGATCCAGAATAATCATGGTTTATCCGTGTTTTCTTTAATTCGTGTGGCCATCAGGGTGTGCAGACGGCGGTTGTCGGCGCGCGCGACGGTAAATTGCAGGCTGCCGATGATGACTTTTTCGCCTCGTACGGGCAGATGTCCAAACTCTTGAATGACCAGGCCGCCGATGGTGTCGGCTTCTTCGCTGCTGTATTCCGTACCGAAAAAGGCGTTGATGTCTTCGATTTCGGTTGCGGCGTGGATGCGCCAGCGTTCGGAAGAAACGGCATGGATATTGTCGGCGCTGTCGTCTTCGTCAAATTCGTCTTCGATGTCACCGACGATTTGCTCGATGATGTCTTCAAAGGTTACCAGGCCGGATGTGCCGCCGTATTCGTCGATGACAATCGCCATGTGGTTGCGTTGTTCGCGGAACTCTTTTAAAAGGGAGGCCAGTGATTTGCCCTCGGGGACGAAAACGGCAGGGCGCAAGACGGATTTCAGGTGGAACTGCTCGGGGTTGAACATATATTTGAGCAGGTCTTTGGCGTGCAAAATACCCAAGACTTCGTCTTTGTCTTCACCAATGACAGGGAAACGCGAATGGGCGGTTTCGATGACGTAGGCCGTGATGCGCTCGATGCTGTCGTTCTCTTTCAATACGTTCATGCGGCTGCGCGTAATCATGGCGTCGCGCACTTCCAGCTCGGCAAAGTCCAATACTTTTTCCAGCCGGGTCAGTGTGTCGGCGTCAAAAACTTCCTGCTCGTGCGCTTGGCGCAGCAGGGTCAATACGTCTTCGGCGGAGTCGGGCTCGCCGGCAAGTCGGGAGATCAGGCGTTCGAAAAACTTTGGTTTCGACTGCGTACCGTCCATTTTAATATTCGTCCTCTTGGTAGGGGTTGGGGAAGCCTGCCGCCAGCATTAGGCGGATTTCTTCGGCTTCCATTATTTCGGCTTCATCGTCTTCGATGTGGTCGTAGCCCATCAGGTGTAAAGTACCGTGTATGGTCAGGTGGGCAAAATGCTGTTCGGGTGTTTTGCCTTGTTCGGCGGCTTCTTTCAAAACCACTTGTGGGCAAATTACCAAATCGCCATACAGGCCGTCTGAAAACTGGTCGGGCAGGATTTCACCTTCGTTGAGCGCGAAACTCAATACATTGGTGGCGTAATCTTTGCCTCGGTAGTCGCGGTTGTAAGCGCGGGCCTCTTCTTCGTCGAGAAGAATCAGGCTGATGTCGGCGCGGCGGTATTCGTTTTTCAAGGCAGACCACGCCCAGCGGTAGAAGTCGTTCTCTGAAGGAAGGTTGGCGGCGGAAGAAGCGTTTTCAAAGTTCAGATGAAAACGTTGCCGCTGTAAGGATAAAAAAGGATATTGTTTGGCGCGTTTCATGTTGTCCGGAAAATTTAGTTTTTAGGCGTAAATATAACATATTCACCCCCATGCCGTCTGAAAAACCGCCCAAAATATGATAGACTTCATGCCGTTTTCCATCTTTCAGGCAACCATTATGAACCCGAAAAAACTCGTTATCGCCAGTCGCGAAAGCCTGCTTGCCATGTGGCAGGCAAAACATATCCAAGGCCGTCTGAAAGCCCTGTATCCCGATTGCGAAGTCGAGATTTTGGGCATGACCACGCGCGGCGACCAGATTTTGGACAGAACTTTGTCAAAAGTCGGTGGTAAAGGCTTGTTTGTCAAAGAGTTGGAACAGGCTTTGTATGATGGTCGAGCCGACTTGGCCGTGCATTCGATTAAAGACGTGCCGATGGATTTGCCTGAAGGTTTCGCGCTTGCGGCCATCGGCGAACGCGCCAATCCGTTTGATGCGTTTGTGTCCAACCAATACGCGCGTTTGGAAGAAATACCCAAAGGTGCCGTTGTAGGCACATCCAGCCTGCGCCGCGAAGCCCAGTTGCGTGCGCGCTATCCGCATTTGGTTATCAAACCTTTGCGCGGCAATGTGCAAACCCGTTTGTCCAAACTCGATAATGGCGAGTACGACGCGATTATCTTGGCCGCCGCCGGTTTGCAGCGTTTGGAATTGGACGAACGCATTCGCATGATTTTGTCGGAATCCGACAGTCTGCCTGCCGCCGGACAAGGTGCATTGGGTATTGAAATTGCAGCGCATCGCGAAGATTTGTACGAAGTCTTAAAGCCGTTGAACCACGATACCACACACGCCTGCGTTACGGCAGAACGCGCGTTGGCGCGCGCTTTGGGCGGAAGTTGCCAAGTGCCGCTGGCCGCATATTGCACTGAAGAAAATGGCTTGCTGACCTTGCGCGGCTTGGTCGGTCATCCTGACGGTTCGGTTATTTTGCAGGCAGACGCGCAAGCCCCTGCCGAATACGCCGATGCTTTGGGTCGTGCTGTCGCCAAAAAACTGGCGGATGATGGTGCGGAAGAATTGATTGCTGCCGTATTGCAAGAACAGGCTTAAAACAGCATAGATAATTTTAAAAGGCCGTCTGAAACTTTCAGACGGCCTTTATTTTGTTGATGCTTAAGGATTCATAATCCGCGCAACCAAAGCTTTTTCTTTGCCCTGCATATTGGGGATTTTGACCTGAATGCCGTTGCCGGGTGCAACATCGACAGGCTGACCTTTGCGGGTCATTTGTTCCAATTTGATGGTTTGGTTGCCGCTCGGGTGGATGATTTCGAGTGAGTCGCCGATGGCAAAGCGGTTTTTGACTTCGATTGTTGCCCAGCCGTTTTCATCAATTTCGGTAACGTGGCCGACATATTGGCTTTGTTTGGCGATGGAGTGGCCAGTCAGGTAGTTTTGGTAATCCTGAGTTTGGTGGCGCTCGAGGAAGCCGCTGGTGTAGCCGCGGTTGGCAAGGCCTTCGAGTTCGCTCAACAGGCTGTAATCAAACGGACGGCCTGCAACGGCATCGTCAATCGCTTTTCGGTAGGACTGGGCCACGCGTGCAACATAATAAAGCGACTTGGTGCGGCCTTCGACTTTGAGGCTGTCCACGCCGATTTTGGCCAGTTTCTCAACCACTTCAATGCCGCGAAGGTCTTTGGAGTTCATGATGTAGGTGCCGTGTTCGTCTTCCATAATCGGCATCATTTCGCCCGGACGGTTGGACTCTTCAATCAGGAAAACTTTGTCGGCGTAGGGATGGCGTTTTTGACCGTTGATGCCTTCAAAGTTTTGGTTGGCTTCTTCTTGGGCTTTTTCAAAGTTGAAACCTTGCAGAAGTTGGGCATCGCCTGCATCGCTTTCAGTGGCGTTGTGAACCTTGTAATCCCAACGGCAGGAGTTGGTGCAGGTGCCTTGGTTAGGGTCGCGGTGGTTGAAATAGCCGGAGAGCAGGCAGCGGCCGGAGTAGGCGATGCACAATGCGCCGTGAATGAAGACTTCGAGTTCGATGTCGGGGCATTCTTGGCGGATTTCAGCGATTTCTTCCATGCTCAATTCGCGCGACAGGATGATGCGTTCGACGCCGATGTTCTGCCAGAATTTTACGCCCCAGTAGTTGGTGGTATTTGCCTGAACAGACAGGTGAATCGGCATTTCCGGCCATTTTTCGCGCACGGTCATGATTAAACCCGGATCCGCCATAATCAGCGCGTCGGGCTTCATGGCAATCAAGGGCTCCATATCGGAAACAAAGGTTTTGAGTTTGGAGTTGTGCGGCAGCGTATTGACGGTCAGGAAGAATTTTTTGTTGCGCTCGTGCGCTTCTTTAATGCCTTGCTCGAGAACGTCGAGTTTGGCAAATTCGTTGTTGCGGGCGCGCAGGGAGTAACGCGGGCTGCCAGCGTAAACGGCATCTGCGCCGTAATCGTAGGCGGCGCGCATACGTTCGAGGCCGCCTGCAGGCAATAAGAGTTCGGGTGCTTTCATGTTTTATGCTTTTTAAAATGTTTTCAGACGGCCCTCAAGGGAAGAGGGAAGGCCGTCTGAAAGATGTTTGAAGAATGGGCGGATTATCCGCTGTTTTTGTGTTTCGGTCAATTTTGTCTCGGGTTTGCGCTTTGTTTTTTATACGGAAAATGTCCTATATGGGCAAAGATGAAAAGGGGTGTCAATTCATTAGAAATGTAAAAAAAGCAGGGTTGGGCGGAATAATTTAACAAAAAACCGTTCAAGCAATGTATTTTCTTGTAAAATATCAAGCTTCATTTTAAAAAATATTCGGATTAGTTACCGATTTTGACCGACGGAAGGTTTATGGATTTTCGTTTTGACATTATTTATGAATACCGCTGGATGTTTTTTTACGGCGCATTGACGACGCTGGGACTGACGGTGGTTGCAACGGCAGGCGGTTCGGTTTTGGGGTTGCTGTTGGCATTGGCGCGGATGATTTATCTGGAAAAGGCGGGTGCGCCGATGCGTGCCTTGGCTTGGGTTTTGCGTAAGTTTTCGCTGCTTTATGTAACGCTGTTCCGCGGTACGCCGCTGTTTGTGCAGATTGTGATTTGGGCTTACGTCTGGTTCCCGTTTTTCGTCCATCCTACCGACGGTTTGCTGATGAACGGCAACGAGGCGAAGGTCTTTCGAAATTCTTATGGCGCACTGGTTGCCGGTTCGCTTGCCTTGATCGCCAACTCCGGCGCGTATATCTGCGAGATTTTTCGAGCTGGCATCCAGTCTATCGATCGCGGTCAGATGGAAGCGGCGCGTTCGCTGGGTTTGAGTTATTCGCAGGCGATGCGTTATGTGATTCTTCCTCAGGCTTTACGTCGTATGCTGCCGCCACTTGCGAGCGAATTTGTTACGCTCTTGAAAGACAGCTCGCTTTTGTCCGTTATCGCTGTGGCGGAGCTGACTTATGTGCAAAAAACGATTAGCGGACGCTATTACATTTATGAAGAACCACTTTATACTATTGCGCTAATTTATCTCTTGATGACAACTTTCTTGGGCTGGGTATTCCTGCGATTGGAAAGCCGTTACAATCCGCAACACCGCTAATCGGTTTGAATCAAAAAAAGGAAGACTTTTTCAAGTCTTCCTTTTTTATTTGCCGTCAATGTTTCAGACGGCCTTGAATCAGAATGCTTCGCCGACTTTGACACCGCCTGCGATGTCTTTGGGCGTTGCCAGTTTGGCAGTTGCCTGTTGGGCGGCTTGGAATGCTTCGGTTGCCATGATGTCGGCAGCTTCTTGTACGGTTAATGTGTTGGCCATGTATTGCCAACGTGCTGCCAAATCGGCGTTTTCCGGCGCATGGAAACCGTCTCGCAATTCATCTACCAAGTCAGGACGGTTGCACACCAGCACAATATCGCAGCCTGCTTCAAAAGAAAGGCGGGCGCGTTCTTTAATACCTCCGACACCGCATGCGCCTTCCATGGTTAGGTCGTCTGAAAAGATAACGCCGTTAAATCCGATTTCTTGGCGCAGGATTTGTTTCAGCCATTTTTCGGAGAAGCCGGCAGGTTGGCTGTCGGTTTGAGGATAGACGACGTGGGCAGGCATGACTGCGGCCATGCCTGCTTGGCTCAGTGCGCGGAAGGGGATAAGGTCGGCGGCTTCGAGCGCTTCGCGGCTGCGTTCGTCGCAAGGCAGGACGTGATGGCTGTCGCCTTCGACAAAGCCGTGGCCGGGGAAGTGTTTGCCGCAAGATTTCATGCCGCCTTTGTTCAGGCCTTTTTGCAGGGCAAGGGCAAGCTGGGTAACGATGTTGGCGTCGCGGTGGAAACTGCGGTTGCCGATGACGGCGCATTGACCCCAGTCCAAATCCAATACAGGCGTAAAGGATAGGTCGATACCGCAGGCGGAGAGTTCGGTTGCTAAAACCCAGCCGACTTGTTCTGCTTGGGCGCAGGCGGCTTCTTGGCCTTCGTTATCCCAAATTTCGCCCAATACGTTCATGGCCGGCAGGCGGGTGAAGCCGTCAATAAAACGTTGAACCCGTCCGCCTTCGTGGTCGACGGCGATGATAAGTTCAGGTGTACGGACGGCTTTGATTTCTTGAACCAAAGCTTTGAGCTGGGAAACGTTTTCAAAGTTGCGGCGGAACAAAATAACGCCACCGACGGCAGGGTCGAGCAGGCGTTGTTTTTCTTCTTCGGTCAGATGATAGGCAGCGACGTCGGCCATGACTGGGCCGCGTGGAAGATGAGGCGTATTCATTGTTTTGTCCTGAATAATGTATATATTGGATAATCGTTATGTTCAGACGGCCTGAGAGTGTAGGAATATCTCAGGCCGTCTGAATATTGGTTTTGAATTAGGCAGTTGCTTTTTTCTTGTCTTTTAAGATCAGAATCAACACAACCATCACGATGCCGGTTACCACAAAACCTAAAGGTGCAGAGCCGGTCATGCCCAGTGCGAGGTAGCCTGTGGCAGCAGACGCGGCTACGGTCAGCGCGTAAGGGAATTGCGAAGTAACGTGGTCGATGTGGTTACAGTGTGCGCCGGTAGAAGAGAGGATGGTGGTATCGGAAATTGGCGAGCAGTGGTCGCCAAATACGGCGCCGGCCATTACGGCAGACATGCAAGGGATAATCAGCGAAGGTTCGACTTTGACGGCCATGGCGGCGGCAATCGGCAACATGATGCCGAATGTGCCCCAGCTTGTGCCGGTAGCGAAGGCCATCACGCCTGCGAGCATAAACAAAATCACGGGTAGGAAGCCTGCGTGGATATTGCCTGCCACCAAAGTGGAGAGGTATTCGCCGGTGTGCATCTCGCTGACAACGGTGCTGATGATCCATGCCAAAATCAAGATGGTAATGGCGCCGCGCATAGAGATGATGCCCTGCCAAATGGCTTTAGGGTAGTCGCTGGTTTTAATGGTGCCGATGGTGCAGAGGATGACGGCCAATACGCCACAAGTGCCGCCGAACACGAGGGAAGTGTTCACATCGGTATTTTCAAACGCGCTGAGTAAAGAGAAGGTTTCAGAAGCTTGTGCTCCAGTGTAAATCATGGCGGAAACAGTGGTGACGATCAGCACCAAAACCGGAACAATCAGTGCGAATACGCGGCCGTTGGGATGGCCTGTTTCAACGGTTTCATCATGAATTTCATTCAAAGCGGCGCGTTCCAAACGGGCCATAGAGCCGATGTCGAAGGAGAACCAAGCCACGACAAACACCATAATCAACGCGAAGACGGCGTAGTAATTCATCAGGCTCATGGCCACGAATGCGCCCATTGGTGTGTAGTCTGTGATGTTATAAGTCACCAAAAGGCCTGCCAAAGTAGCAATAATCGATGCGCCCCAGCTGGATACCGGCATCAAAACGCACATCGGCGCGGCAGTGGAGTCAAGGATATAAGCCAGTTTGGCGCGGGAAACTTTGAATTTGTCGGTTACAGGGCGGGCAATCGCACCGACGGCAAGGCTGTGGAAATAGTCGTCAATAAAGGTAACGAATACCAAACAGGCAGTCAGCAGTTTTGCACCGCGACGGCCTTTGATGTGCTGTTTTGCCCAATCGGCAAATGCTTGGTTGCTGCCGGAATGAGTCAGCAGGGAAGTGAAAATCCCCAAAAGCACCAAAAAGAGCAGGATTTTGGGTTTGCCCAAAGACCAATCACCGTCCGCCCAAGTCAGGCTGACAGCCATGTCTTTTAAGTGAACCAAGGCATCAAGTGGATTACCGCCTACCAGCAGGAATGAGCCGACGATAATGCCTACACCCAGGGACAGCAATACACGGCGCGTGGCAATGGCCAAGGCGAGCGCAATGGCTGCCGGGACGATGGATAAAATAGAATTTGAATAATTAATAAGTTGCATAATTATATTGTATATAAGCGGTGAAATATTTTCAGACGGCCTAAACTGGAAGACGGATAACAAAATACCCACCGCCTCTGACAGATGGGTATTTTATCATCTAACACATCATCATGCCGTCTGAAAAATCGGACTACTGCAGATTTAGTGCGAGGAACAAAGTATTGCCTTCGCGTTGTACCAAAAGCGGTACGTTTTTGCCTGCGCTTTCCAAGGCACTTCGGAAAGTGGATTCGTCATTGACGCTGATTTGGCTGACGGCAATAATTTCGTCGCCGCGTTTGAGGCCGGCACGTTCAGCCGCACCGCTAACGCGCAGAACGATTAAGCGTTGTTTGCCGTCTGCGTTTTCAACCTGCAAAGTCAGGCCTGCGTTTTCAACGGTAAATCCGTCATGGCCGCCATCGTGTTGCGGGTGTTCAGCCTCTTTTGCAGAAGTTTCCGTTTGTTCGGCTGCGCTGCCAAGTTTGACTTTGACATCGGTTTGTTTGCCGCCACGCCAAATGCTCAAAGTCACTTCTTTACCCGGCATCATCGAGCCGACCATGACCGGCAAATCGCTGGAGGCGCGGACTTCTTCTCCGTTTACGCTGCGGACAATATCGCCGACTTGCAAACCGGCTTGTTGTGCCGCGCTGTTTGGCATGATTTTGGCAATCAGTGCGCCGCTTGCTTTGTCCAAACCGAAAGATTTGGCCAAATCATAAGAAACTTCTTGAATAACCACGCCTAATTGACCGCGTTGGACTTTGCCGTTGGCTTTCAATTGATCGGCCACATTCATGGCAACATCAATCGGAATGGCAAACGAAATGCCCATGAAACCGCCGCTGCGGCTGTAAATTTGCGAGTTGATGCCGACTACTTGGCCGCGGAGGTTGAATAACGGGCCGCCTGAGTTGCCGGGGTTGATGGCAACGTCGGTTTGTATGAACGGCGTGTAGTTTTCATTCGGCAGGCTGCGGCCTTTGGCGGAGACGATGCCTGAAGTTACGCTGTTGTCAAAGCCGAATGGCGCGCCGATGGCGGCTACCCATTCGCCCGGTTTTAAATCTTTCGGATTGCCGATTTTGACAACCGGCAAGTCTTCTTGCGGCTCGATTTTTAAGAGGGCAACGTCGGATTGGGCGTCTGAGCCGACCAGTTTGGCCGTGTATTCGCGTTTGTCGTTGAGTAGGACTTTGATATTGCCCATGCCGGCAACCACGTGGGTATTGGTCAGGATATAGCCGTCTTTGCTGATGATGAAGCCGGAACCGAAATTCAAATCGTCGCTTTCGGTATCTTCTTGCGGCATGTCGGGCATATTGGGAACAAGGCGTTTGAAGAACTCGTAAAACGGATCGTTGTCGGGAAATTGGCTCAGGTCCATGCTATGGTCGTCATCCGGTGTCGCGGTGCGTTTTGCCGGTGTCGCTTGAATATTGACGACGGCCTGCCCTTCGTTTTGCACCAGTTGGGCGAAGTCGGGCAGCAACATGCCGACTTTTCCGTCATCGGTATTGGTTTCAATACGTTGAACGAGTTCTTTGTTTTCGTCTTTGTCGAAAAAGGTGCTGACTTTGTCGCAACCTGAAAGAAGGGAAGCTGAGAGGACAGCAAGGGCCAGATATGTGTTTGTTTTAATATGCACGAAAGTTCCTTTTGCCGGTGCCTATCGTATTGTCGGCATACGTTTGAATCGGCAGGCAGTTTTATTGTTTGAATGCTGTTTAAATGTATAAGGTAGGATTTTTACATTTTAACGGTTTTTTTTCAAGCATTTCATTTTAAATGAAAAAATGATAATTGGGATTTTATTCTTTTAAGGCCGTCTGAAAGCTTTGGAATATGACCTGTCGGTCGGTTCGCTTTTTTCAGACGGCCTTTAAATTGTGGTCAGTCGTGTTGATCCAAATGGTAGATTTGCGCCACGGCATCGATTAATTCGCTGTTGTCCGATCCGGCTTTATTGAGCGTGCGTGTCGGAGAGTGGAGCAGTTTGTTGGTTAACTGAATGGAGAGGCGTTCGAGGACATCCTCGGCGGATACGCCTTTTGCCAGTTGCTTCATGGCATTTTCCAATACTTGGCGGCGCGCGCGTTCGCCTTCGTCGCGTAAGGCGCGGATAAGCGGAACGCTTTGGCGGTTTTTCTGCAGGCGGATAAATTCGCTGACTTTTTCTTCCACCATGCTTTCAGCCGCTGCCGCTGCCTTTTTGCGCGCGTCTTTACCGCTTTGGACAATGTCCATCATGTCGTCTACGGTATAGAGATATGCGTCTTCCAATTCGCCGACTTCGGCTTCGATATCGCGCGGAACGGCCAAATCCAGCAGGAAAACAGGCATGTTGTGGCGTTTTTTCAATGCGCGTTCGACCATGCCTTTGCCGACGAGGGGCAGTTGGCTGGCGGTGGAAGAAACAACCACGTCGTAATCGTGCAAAATATCGGGCAATTCATTCAGCAGGCAGGCTTCGGCGTTGACACCGAGTTTGTCGCACAATTCCTGCGCACGCTGGTGTGTACGGTTGGCAACGGTAATGAGCTTGGGATTTTTAGCGGCAAAATAAGTGGCCACCAGTTCAATCATTTCGCCTGCGCCGATAAAGAGGACGTTTAGATCGGAAATGGAAGGGAAGATTTGCTCTGCCATTTTGACCGATGCAGAAGCCATAGAGACGGAGTTTTCGCCGACAGCAGTATCGGTACGCACTTCTTTGGCAACGGCAAAGGTTTTTTGAAACAGGGCGTTTAAGTGGGTGTTGATGCTTTCCTGTTCTTGCGCAACGCGGACGGCATCTTTGATTTGACCGAGAATTTGCGGTTCGCCCAAGACCATGGAGTCCAAACCGCAGGCGACGCGGAAGGCGTGGCGGACGGTTTCATTGTTATCCAAGGTATAGAGGTAAGGGCGGATTTCTTCGACAGGCAGGTTGTGATATTGCGCCAACCAGTCGATGATTTTTTCGGTTTCACCGACGCAGTAAAGCTCGGTGCGGTTGCAGGTAGAAAGAATGACTGCTTCTTCCGCCGCCTCACTACGCGCGAGGTTGGACACGGCATCCGGCAGATTTGCAGCTGCAAATGCCAGTTTTTCGCGTATGCTCAAGGGCGCGGTTTGGTGATTGAGTCCGACGACGGTAAGTTGCATGGTTATGGTATGACTGGGTAGTGTGTGTGGTGGGTATTATAGCTTAAGTGGGCTTTAAAATGAATGTGTTGGGGGGAATAAGATGCAATGAGGTTTGCCATCGAAAAGGCCGTCTGAAAAGATTCAGACGGCCTTTTTATCAAGAAAGGCTTAAACGGCTTCTGCTTCTTCTGCCAAGAAACCGCGCAATTTTTGCATGGCTTTGGCTTCGATTTGGCGGATGCGTTCGGCAGATACGCCGTATTCGGCAGCCAATTCGTGCAGGGTTAAACCGCCATCGTCTTGCAACCAGCGGCTTTCAACGATACGGCGGCTGCGGTCGTCCAGTTGCGCCAAGGCGTTTTGCAGGCCTTCGGTTTGCAGGGTATAGTGGGCTTGTTTGGATAACTGATGGCTAGGCTCTGCATCGTGATCGGCCAACCAGTCGATAGGAGCGAAGTTGTCCTCGTCATCGTTGTTTTCTGCCATGATGCCGATGTCGTGACCGGTCATGCGTTGTTCCATTTCCAAGACTTCGGACAATTTGACGCCCAAATCGTCGGCGATTTCTTGCGCTTCTTTTGGAGACAAGGCATTCAGGTTTTTACGCATGCTGCGCAGATTGAAGAACAGTTTGCGTTGCGGTTTGGTGGTGGCGACGCGGACCAAACGCCAGTTGCGCAAAATGAATTCGTGGATTTCGGCTTTAATCCAATGCACGGCAAACGAAAACAGGCGCGCGCCGCGGCTTGGTTCGTAGCGTTTGACGGCTTTCATCAGGCCGATATTGCCTTCTTGAATCAGGTCGGCTTGGTTGAGGCCGTAGCCGTCGTAGCCGCGTGCAATGGATACGACGACGCGAAGATGGGACAGAATAAGCTGTTTGGCGGCGTTGAGATCGCCTTTTTGTTGACGTTCGGCCAGTTGTGTTTCTTCTTCGGCGGTAAGCATGGGAATGCTGTTGACAGTATGAATGTATTGCTCGAGGCTACCGTTGCCGCTGTGGATAACGGGTAATGCAAAAGCTTTATCCATAAAGGATGCTCTCCTTGATTAGGCCGTCTGAAAACGGCTTTTTGTTTATTTGTGTGACAAGCAGTATAACACTGCCTGCGGTTTGTTTTGTTATGGGTTGGATTTTTTCTGTAAATTAACGATAGATTCAATAGTTTTTACTGCTTGAATTGCAAGGGTTGATTGTCTTAGAAAATTTGAGTGATTTGCTAGGTTTTGGCTAAGTATATTACAAACATTTCTGTATGTAAATAGTTTTGGTGATAAAAAAGACCTTGTATAACAAGGTCTTAAAAATTTTTTATTCTGGTTTTTTCCGGCCAATCAGGATAAGGAATACGCCGATAACGGCCAAAATGCTGATAAGCCATGTTGAGCCGCCTGCTTTCATATAAGGCGTTTCGCCGATATAGCCTTTAACGTGGCCTTCGAGGACGGTTTCTGTATCCGGTTGGGCTTCGGCAACAATCGTACCTTTAGGGGAAATAATGGCGGTCGCGCCGGTATTGGTGGCGCGAACCATGTAGCGGCCCAGTTCCATTGCACGCGCTTGGGACTGTTGAAGCTGCTGGTACATGGCATTGGACTTGCCATACCACGCCATATTGCTGATGTTGGCAAGCAAGGTGGAGCGTTTCGCCGTTGCAATGAGTTCGTCGCCGAAACCGTCTTCATAGCAGATATTGAAGGCGACTTTTTGATCTTTCATCACCAAAGGCGCTTGGTTGTCGCCGCCTTTTTGAAAGTCGGCCAAAGGCATATCCATCATTTTATAGAGGCGCTCGGTAATGGTGGGCAAGGGCTTGTATTCGCCAAATGGAACGAGGTGGTTCTTGGCGTAGTAGGGGATGGTATCGGAAGTGCTGTTGTGATAGTCGCTCAAATTGATGACTGCATTTTCGTAGCCGTTGCCGTCGGGCGTATATTGGCTGATACCGATGGCCAACGCGCTGCCGTTGCTTTGCGCTTGCTCGGCGAATTGTTCCAAGATGCCTTCGGGCAGGTCTTGGCGCATCAGTGGCAGGGCGGTCTCGGGCAGGATGACGATGTCAGCACTGGTTTTGCTGATTTGTTCGTAGTATTTCTGAATGGTTGGGATGATTTGCTCTTCTTTCCATTTCAGATTTTGCTCGATATTGCCTTGAATCAGGGCAACCGTGCTGGTGCTGCCGTCAGGGCGGGTGTATTCGGTTTGTTGGGAAATGTAGCCGACGGAGCAGAGTGCAACGATAAGGAATAAGGGCAGGAGGCGGTGTTTCAGACGGCCGTGGTTGTCAATCAGCAACACCAGCCATGCGCTGAGAAAAGCGGTTGCCAGCGTGACCATATGAATGCCGCCCAAAGGCGCGAAGCCTGCCAACGGGCTGTCTTTGATGATTTGGGAATAGCCGATTGCACCCCAGCCGAATCCAGTCAGGAAACGTTCGCGGGCAAATTCTGCCAGCGTCCACAAAATCGGCAGCAGGAGGCCGGTTTTGGCCCAGCGCGACAGGTTGCATTTTCTCCACACCCAAAAACAGATGGCCGGATAAAGCGCAAGAAATGCCGGCAGCAGGAAGGTGAGGGGGATGGCGTATGAATCCGGCAAACCCGAAACATCATGCAAGGCAGTGTGTATCCAATAAAACTGCGCCGTATAACCGATTAATCCGAACAGATAGGCAGTCATGACGGCAAAGCGTGGACGCAATTCAATCAGGCGTATCAGCGCGCCAAACAACAGCGGCATCAGCCAGAAATGATAATACGGGGCGAAAGTGAACGGTGTCGCGGCGGCAATCAAGATGACCAGCGGCCAGTAAAGCAGCGGATGTTGCCAATATTGTTCGAGTTTACGGAAAATATTCATGCTTTAAATGGTATTGAGGCCGTCTGAAAAGTTTTCAGACGGCAGGGAAACAAAATCAGTCTTTTTGAAACAATTTCATTGCAGGCAGGACGATTGCGCAAGCCAATGCACCGGCGGCTACTCCGACCACCAAGTTGGCGATATGTTCCATCATGCCGCTGTCCCAATGCTGTGCGTGGAGGAAATCGTGCAAAAAGCCAAGGTTGTGGGTGATCAGTCCGCCGCCAACCAAGAACATCGCCAGCGTGCCGACAATGCTCAAGCCACGCATAAACCAAGGCATAAATGAAATCAAACTGCGTCCGATACCTTGCACAGCAACGCTTTTTTGGCGCATCAACATCATGCCGAGGTCGTCAAGTTTGACGATAATGCCGACCAAACCATAGACCAATGCCGTCATGCCGACACCGATGGCGGCCATAACCAAAGAACGCGTCATCAGGTCATATTTTTCAACAACGCCCAGCGCGATAATAATAATTTCGGCGGAGAGGATGAAATCTGTGCGGACCGCGCCTTTCACTTTTGTTTTTTCGTCTGTGACTTCAGGCTCGGCATCGTGTCCGTCTTCGTGTTCATTGCGGTGCAAGAATTTGTGCAACAGTTTTTCCACGCCTTCAAAACACAAATAAACACCGCCGATCATCAACAAGGGCGTAATCAGCGCTGGCAGGAAAGCGGAAAGCAACAGTGCAAGCGGCACCAGAATCAGCTTATTGACCAGAGAGCCTTTTGCCACCGCCCAAATAATCGGCAATTCGCGCTCGGCGGATACGCCGGTTACCTGATTGGCGTTGAGCGCCAAATCGTCACCGACCACGCCGGCGGTTTTTTTTGCGGCGACTTTGGTCATCATCGCTACGTCGTCCAAAACGGCGGTAATGTCGTCCAAAAGCGTAAAGAGAGAGGCGAAGGCCATAATGTTGTCCGGATAAAATCAAATAAACGCGCGATTATATATGAAAATTCAGTTGCTTGAATGGTTTCAGACGGCCTTTGACGGAAATTAACCAAAGGCCGTCTGAAAATGCTATTTCGGCGTATAACGTCCAGCCATGGCTTTATACACCATATTTTCGTATTTTAAAGCCTCATAGCGTTGGTTCAGCAGGTTTTGAGCCGAGCTGTATTCTGAATTCAAAGCCTCCAGCCAGTCTTTCAACTCGTTTTTACCGTGTTGGTAGCGTACTTGATAGTAATGGCTGTTTTTCTTGTCCAACCGATAACGCTGTTCTTGATTGGCAAGGCTGGCCTGCGCGTTTTTGTAGGCAAGGTAGTTGGTATTGACTTCATTGAGCGCGGTGGTCAGGGCTTTTTCAAAATTCAGCTTGGCACTGTCCATCTCCGCTTGTACGGTTTTGTCTTTCCATTTCATGGTCTGCCAATTAAGGAAAGGCAGATTGATGGTGGCCGAGCCACCCAACATGGGGATATTGAACGTACTTTTCGCTTTATCGGAAGACGTACTCAAACTTGCGCCCAAAGTAATCGACGGATACCAACTGCGTTTTTGCGCGTTGATCGATTGTTGCGACGCTTGCAGGCGGTATTCGGCGGCGCGCAGGTCGGGGCGGTTGGCCAAAACGGTAATCGGTACGTCCAAGTTCACGCCTTTGACAGGCAACAGGCGGAATTGTGCCGGATCGGCAGCCATGTTTTCAGACGGCCTTAAATTCAATAAATTACGCAAAACCTGTTTTTGCGTATCCAAATTGTTTTGCAAAGACAACAGGCTGTTTTCCGCACTCAGCAATGACTGTTTGGCTTGGGTCGGTTGGCTTGAGTCGGCCCGGCCGTAGCGGAACTTGGCATTCGCAATGCGGTTGATTTCCTGATATTGCTTTAACGATTTTTGCGCTAATTCAATCGCTTCGTTCAGATAGGCGATATTGAAATACGCATCGGCGACATTATTAATCAAAGTTAGGCGTGTATTGGCCATGTCTTCATGCGTGGCTTGGTATTCCCATACCTGCGCATCGGCAGTGGCACTGAGTTTGCGCCACAAATCCAATTCGTAGCTCAAACCAAGCTGGCTGCTGAAGGTATTGCCGTGGCTGCCAGTTTTCAGGTTTTTAGAAGCGTTTGCGCCCAACGAGCCGCTGAATGAAGGCACCAAATCCGCACCCAAAATATTGGCTTGATACAAAGCTTTGTTGACGCTGATGGCCGCCTGTTTCAAATCGACATTATTCGCCAACGCCTGCTCCATCAGCGCGTTGAGCTGCTGGCTTTGGTAGATTTCCCACCAGTTGCCGTTGACATCGTAGCGTTCGGCGGTTTCCGCTGCACTCATCACCTGCCCTATCGATTCGAGCGTGAGGTTTGGGTCGGCGCTGTGGACGGCGCACGCGCTTAAGGCTAGGGCGAACGACAGGGATAATGCCGTCTGAAAAAAAGGTTTTTTCTGCATATCGTATCTTTCGGTTTAAATTTTCAGACGACCTGAAAGGTAGCGGGGTCGTCTGAACAATCTCATCAGCTGCGTTTATTTATCGGCTAAAAACGCTTTTCGCTGTTCCGTAAAATGCCACCACGGCTTTGGTTCGTTCCCCTGCATAAAATCAACCAGCGACAGAAAAATGTCGATCATGCAGGGATCGTGTCGGGTTGCGGTCAGGCTGCACAGGCGGTCGTACATTTCATAAGCGTCCTGCCCCGCCAAATCCTGCGGCTGCGTGATGCCGAGCAAAGCCAAATCCTCCGCCACAGCTTTGCCGATATTGGGCAGGTCGGTCAATGTATTCAGCTTGCTTCGTCGTACTTTGTCGGGACTCATGTTTTACCCTTTGGTTTGAAGGTCGTCTGAAAACCTGAAAGCGGATGTATCAACTTGTTTTCGCAGGCAAAGCCCGCGCTACTTCCTATATTCTTTCAACAACTTAACATTATTACATGCCAAGCGTTTCATGATAAAATAGATTCCCAAGTAACAATCAACCATATTAATGGAGATAATATGACCAATCAATCTAAGACACCATCACCCGAACGCATCAGAGATTCGATTCCGCCGCGCCCCACTCCAGTAGATGTGCAACCACCAGGAGGAGGAACAAAAAAATAAGGAGTTTTTATGGTTACTGCCGATCAAGATTTGTCATTCAAAATTGCCTATGCACTGTATTACCACCGTTTAGGCAGTCGCCTGTATGGTCGACTTGATAAACTCATCTCATTTTCACTACTAATCTGTGCCATGGGGGTTGTGTCGACAGCAGTCAATCCTTTTCTTTTAGGTCTGTTTGTTACCTTTTTGACTGCATGGCAGCTTGTCTATTCACCTGCTGTAAAAGCAACTTCGGCTCAAAGCCAGGAAAAACGCTATGCCGAACTTTTGGAAAATTTCCCACTACTGACAGAGGATGAGGTTCGTAAGCGTCTAATAGATTTACGTCAATATGATGAGGATTTACCAGGTTGTTTGGAAATGCCCGCTTTTAATGCCGCAAGCCAAAAACTGGGATCGAAAACTAAATATTGTCTATCGCTTTTCCAGTGCCTTGCTGCTTATTTTTGTGGTTATCCCAGTTAATTTCCTCTTACCGTTTGAAGGATTTCAGACGGTTTTTGTTTATCTATCATACCCTACTTTTTTCAGACGACCTCTTCCCATTCAAAAAGGTCGTCTGAAATCATGAAATCCTGACCACGACGCCGCAATGCTGTTCGGCGGCGGCTTGGTAGAACGTGGCAAGTTCTTGAAACCGCTGCGCCAATTCTGCGCGGGTTTCGGCGAAGGCTTTTTCGTCGCTCCAAATATCGGGGTAGATTTGGCTGTTTTGGAAATCTGCGGCGGTTTTGCCGTCAAGCAGCGTGGCGAAGTCGGTTTGCTTCAGGGCTTTAGCCACTTCGGCGGTTTCGGTATCGCCAATCCAGCCGATGTGTTCGCCTGCTTCTTCGTCCTGCCTCAAAATGTTGCCAATCATGGCTTTACTCAACGGGTTTGCCGCGTCGGCATCGTCCGAGCCTTTGCTGGTCAGAACGAAATGCAGCGCGTCCCAAAGTTTGCCTGCGCTGCATTCGGCTACGGCGGCAGGCGTGCCGGCGGAGGCTTTAATTTGTTCGATGCCGCTTTGCGGATGGGCTGTGTATGTTGTTGCGTAAACGTCCATAGGTTTCCTTGTATTGAAGGCTTGAGATGCCTGTTTCGGGAGGGGTCGTCTGAAATATGTTGCGGGTTCGGACGACACTCGGGCTGTTTTCGCAATGTATTGTGTGAACTGTGTGTTCTGTATCTCGTCGGGCAGCCAGACCCGACTTTTGCTTTTTCAGACGACCTTTTGGGTTTGGAGGTCGTCTGAAACTTTAATCCTTAGACAAGGCATCAATCGGATTGAGCTTGGAAGCCTTGTTGGCAGGCATAAAGCCGAACGCGACGCCGATGGCGGTGGAGCAGACAACTGCGCCGATGACGGAAGCCATGGAAATGCTCATCGGGAAATCGGTAACAAAATAGTTGAACACCAGGCTGATGCCTGCGGACAACAATACGCCCGAAAGGCCGCCGATGATACAGATTAAGACGGCTTCAATCAGGAATTGTTGCAAAATATTGTTGCGGCGTGCGCCGATTGCCATGCGGACGCCGATTTCTTTGGTGCGCTCGGTAACGGAGACCAGCATGATGTTCATCACGCCGATACCGCCGACCACCAAAGAGATGACCGCAATGGAAGAAATCAGCAGCGTCATGGTGCCGGTCGTGCTTTCAACCATTTCTTTGATGCTGTCGCTGTTGTTCATAAAGAAATCTTCTGTGCCGTGGCGTGCTTTCAGCAGCTCGGTCAGGCTTTTTTCGGCAACTTGCGTGTTGGCATCGTCTTTGATTTTGACAACGATGGAGTTGGTATAGCTTTCGCCGGTAATTTGGTGCATGACCGTTGTATACGGCGACCAAAGCATCAGCGAGTCGGAATTGCCGAACGAGTTGTCATCCTTTTTCATAATGCCGATGACGGTTAGCGGGCGTTTTTTGAAAAGGATGGTTTTACCTAAAGGATTGACACCTTCGCCGAAGAGTTTGGTTTTGGTGTTTTGGTCGATGACGACGACTTGGGCATCGGTTTTTACATCGTCATCATCAAACAGACGGCCTTCTTCCAATTTCAAACCGCGCACGTCGAAATATTGTTCGCCTACGCCGTAAAGCGAGGCGGTCAGGTCGGTGTTGCGGTAGGTTAAGGTGCCGCTGGAGTTGGTTTGAGGGGTGGCGGAGGCGACGTAACTTTGTTGGCTGATGGCTTTTGCGTCATTAATCGTCAGTGTCTTAATCCGTCCGCTGCGGCGGTCGCCAAAACCACGGCCAGGGAAGATACTGATGGTGTTTGTGCCCATCGAGTTGATATCTTCCAAGATTTTTTGTTGAGAACCATTACCCAAGGCCACTACCGATACCACCGAAGCGATACCGATGATAATCCCCAGCATGGTCAGCAGCGAACGCATTTTGTGCGCCATAATCGCCTGTACCGACATTTTGAATGCTTCCATAAATTGATCGTAATAAAACGACCAGGAAGCTTTTTCTTTAATCCTCTCCACTTTGCTTGGCGGGATATCGGGATTTTTAGACGTGTCGGAAATAATCTGACCGTCGCGAATTTCGATGACGCGGTTTGCGTTTGCCGCAATGCCCGGATCGTGGGTAACCATAATCACGGTATGCCCGTCTTCGTGCAGCTTGTGGATGATTTCCATCACGTTTTTACCGCTGGCGGTATCCAATGCACCGGTCGGTTCGTCGGCAAAGATGATTTCGCCGCCGTTCATCAACGCGCGGGCAATCGAAACGCGTTGTTGCTGACCGCCCGAAAGCTCGCTGGGTTTGTTGCCTTCTTTATTTTGCAAACCCAAATCGCCCAATAATTTTTCCGCACGTTCCGCGCGCTCTTTGCTGTCCATGCCCATATACACGGCAGGCAGGGCGACGTTGTCCCGGGCGGTCAGCGAGCTTAACAGGTTGTAACGCTGGAAAATAAAGCCGAAACGCTCACGGCGCAAAGCCGCCAGCTCATCCGGCTGCATTTGCGATGTTTCGATGCCGTCGATTTGATAAGAGCCGGAAGTGGCGGTATCCAGACAGCCTAAGATATTCATTAGCGTCGATTTACCCGAGCCGGACTGGCCGATAATCGCCACAAAGTCGCCTTTCTCAATAGAAAGGCTGACATCTTTCAATACGTGCACACGGTTTTCACCGCTACCGAAAAAACGGTTGATATTCTTACATTCGATTAAACTCATAATCTTTCCGGGCGAAAAATAGAAATACAGGAACTAAGGCCGTCTGAAACATAGCCAAACCTTTCAGACGGCCTTAATCAATCAGCGAGGAGGGCCGCCGCCCATCATCGCGCGTTCACTGCTCTTATTCTTTTCATCTGCGCTCATTTCAGAAACGATCACTTTTTCGCCTTCTTTCAAGCCGCTTTTGATTTCGGTATTCATGCTGTCTTTCAAGCCGACGGTTACTTCGCGTTCTACCGCTTTATTGTCTACGCCCAAAATGCTGACATAGGATTTGCCGTTATGCTTTTTCACGGTCAGTGTCGGTACCAGTAAAACATTTTTTACGCCGTTGATTTCGATCGTATTTTGAGTGGTCATGCCGATAGAAAGTTTGCCTTCGGGATTCGGCACCAGGGCGCGGGCATAGTAGTAAATCGCATTGGAAGTCGTGTCCGTGCTGCTGGTGTAGCTGCCCAAAGACATGGTGGTCAGGCCGGGGTCGACGCTGTCTAATTTCGCTTTAATCGGCGTGTCCGGTTCGGACAAAATGGTGAACGAAATATCCTGACCGGCTTTGACTTTCGTGATGTCGCCCTCTGCAATCTGCATTTTGTTTAACATGGTTTCCAGATTGGCCAGCTGGATAATGGTCGGCGTAGATTGCGCCGCATTGACGGATTGGCCTTCTTCAACAGGAATGGCGACCACGGTACCGTCCATGGTGGCGGTAATCCGCGTGTGGCCCAGTTCAGATTCAGCCGTATTAATCGAGATTTTTGATTGTTTGATGGAGGCTTTCAGTTCGGCGACATTCGCTTTGGCTGCAGCTAAAGAGTCTTGTGCAGATTCCAAATTTTCTTTGGAAGTTGCCTGTTCTTTCCATAAGGCAAGTTCGCGTTTATATTTTTTCTCTGCACTGGAAAGCGCGATTTCGGCAGAAACCAATTTTGCCTGATAGGTTTCCAGTTTGGATTTTTCGGTATTTAAGGTATTGATCTGATTGGTTGAGTCGATTTCCGCAATCAGATCGCCTTTTTTCACTTGTTGGCCCAGTTTCACATACAGTTTTTTAATCTGACCTGAAGCTTCCGCTCCTACGGATACTAAATTGGAAGGTGAGATTTCTCCGGTTGCCGATACGGTTTGACGGATATCGCCGCGTTTGACCACTTCCGTAATAAAAGAAGACTGAGGCTCAGGCTTCATCAAAGACCAGCCGCCGAAAGCCGCTGCTACTACAACAGCCGTACCGGCCGCCCACTTGAAAACTTTAGACATATAAAAGGAACCAATTCAATAAAATAACGTTGCAGACAAGCAATAAATGTATGTTGGAGACAAAAAAACAACTGGATTTTACTGTAAAGACCAAGGCCAACCAAGAGATGGTTAGCTTAAATTGAAGTTTAACTTATTGAAATAAAAAATAAAGGGCTGGAAACATTTTTCAGAACTTGCACCTCATTTACATAAATTCCCAAACTCCCTCCGAATCTGAACATTTAAGCCGCAAGAAAACTACTATAATATCCACGTCTTATTCTAATTATTTACGACATAAATACAATGAAACTCCAACAAGGCTTTACGCTTATCGAGCTGCTGATAGTCGTTTTGATTGCAGCCATTCTTGCTACCATCGCATATCCGTCTTATCAAAACTACATCCGCCAAACGCGTCTCGCATCCGTCCGCACACAGATGCTGCATAACGCCCAACAGCTCGAACGCTATTACACTCAAAAAAGTACATTTAAGAAATTTCCTCCTGAAACCTTACAGCAGAATCAATATTTCAATATTAGTTTTTCCGAAGGTACGGCTTCTATGCCTAATCCTTCCGATTCAGGTTATATTTTGAAGGCTGTACCCAATAAAGAAACCAATGCCGATGAAACTTGTACTGTTTATTACAACGACAGCGGTATCATTTGGGCAAACAGCGATAAACAAAACTGCCCCGGTTATGAAACGCTCCCAGATGAGAAATAAACAAAGGCCGTCTGAATTTTAGATGGCCTTTTTGATGGCTTGGCTGTATAAGCAGATGAGCCTAAACAGGGCAAAGATTGGTAATCTCAACCCGATGTGAAGCCCAGCTTAGCCTTTGCGGCGTGGTTCGTCAGGGCGGATGCGGGAAGCCAGTTGGTCGAGGATGCCGTTGACGAATTTATGGCCATCGGTGCCGCCGAAAGTTTTGGTGACTTCGATGGCTTCGTTGATGATGACGGGGTATGGGGTTTCAGGCATGGTGCTCAGCTCATGGCAGGCAACCAGCAAAACGGCGCGTTCGATAGGGCTGAGGTCTTTTTCGTCGCGGTCGAGCAGGGGGCTGATTTTTTCCATGTATTCTTCGGCATGGGTTTGTACGCCGAAAAACAGTTTGTTGAACAGCTCTTCATCCATATTGGATGTTTGGGACAGTTCGTGGATGTTTTTGGCGATTTCGGGAGCGGCGGTTTTGTTGATGCCTGCTTGATAAATGGCTTGTACGGCAAGCTCGCGTGCGCGGCGGCGTGGGCTTTTCATGGGTATTCCTTGTGAAGAGAGTGCCGATGGTTGTCGGCTGAATATTGAATGATTCAGACGGCCTCAATGTCATGATTGAGAGGCCGTCTGAAAAGATGCGGTATTCAATACGGGGAGAAGCTTATTCTTCGTCGTCTTCGTATTGTTCTGACAAAAGATGGTTGACCAAGTTGGCACATTCTACGGCAACTTTGGCGGCATCGGAGGCTTTTTCTTCGATACGTGCAACGGCTTGTTCGTCGTTTTCAGTCGTCAGGATGGCGTTGGCGATAGGGATGTTGTAGTCAAGGGCAACGCGGCTGACACCTGCGCCGGACTCATTGGATACCAATTCAAAGTGGTAGGTTTCGCCACGAATGACAACGCCGATGGCAATCAGGGCATCGAATTGTTCGGATGAAGCGAGGTTCATCAGCGCGATAGGCACTTCAAGCGCGCCGGGAACGGTGGCAAGCGTGATGTTGTCTTCGGATACGCCCAATTCTTTTAAGGTGCGGCAGCAAACTTTGACCATTTCGCTGCCGATTTCGTTGGTAAAGCGGGCTTGAACGATGCCGATGCGCAGGTTGGTGCCATCGAGGCGTGGTTCGATAATGTTCATGATGATTCCTTCAATATTTGTGAAATAGGGATTCGGCTTGGTTTCAGACGGCCTTGTTATTAGGGAAGGCCGTCTGAAACGAAATGGGAATGGGTTATTCTTGCGGCTGCCAATCGGCAACGGCTTGGAACTCGCCGTCTTCGTTCAATTCCCACGCGCTGCCTTCCGTCTGAGTCAGCAGGGGCACGATGTCGGGATTGTCTGCGGTAATGGCGGAGAGGCTGACAATGCTGAAATTGTCTGGATTGTCGGTGTATTCGTCGGTTTCGTCGCCGCTGAAAATACGCCAGCCGCTGTCGTTTTCAAATACGGGGGCTTCGCGGTAGAGGAAGCCGACGGGCTCGCCTTGTTCGGCGACGGTGTTGGTAACGATGCAGCGGTCGAGCGCTGCGGCCAATGCTTGGGCAAATTTGTTCATGGAGTTGACAAAGAGATGATTTGGCATGATTTTACACGATTCGCCGCTTTTCCGCACGGATGTGTGCAGGGGCGGTTTGATGGTACAATGTCGGCAAGTGCCGTCAGGTTTGAACATGACGGCTTTTGATTGTTTATCGGCTTGAGGGACGCAAGAAACAATGAGCCAAAATAAAAAAGTTGCCGGTGTAGCCTTTTTATTTTGTTTCACTGCGGATGAGGCGTGCTTTCCGGCTGTTTTTTTGAAAGTATGGAATGAAACCTGATTTGCTCAAACAGCAGGCGCATCGAGCGATTCAAAAGCGTCTGGGCTATGAGTTCCGCAATATGGAGCTGCTCCAGCAGGCTTTGACCCACCGCAGCTATAATGCCAAACACAATGAGCGTTTTGAATTTGTCGGCGATTCGATTTTGAACTATTCAGTGGCGCGGATGTTGTTTGACGCGTTTCCGAAATTGTCGGAAGGCGAGTTGTCGCGGATGCGCGCGGCTTTGGTGAATGAAGGCGTGTTGGCTGAAATCGCGTTGGAAATGAATGTCGGCGACGGTTTGTATTTGGGTGCCGGAGAGTTGAAGAGCGGCGGTTTCAGACGGCCTTCGATTTTGGCGGATGCGATGGAGGCGATGTTTGCGGCGGTCAGCTTTGACGCGGATTTTTCTGCGGCGGAAAAAGTGGTTCGCCATTTGTTTGCGGAACGCGTGAAACGTGCGGATTTGAATATCGGCAAGAAAGACAGTAAAACCGCTTTGCAGGAAGCCTTGCAGGCACGTCGCTTTGCCCTGCCGAAATACCGAATCGAAGAGCAGGCGGAGCAGACGGCTGATGCGATGTTTGTGATTTCCTGCGATTTGGGCGAACTCGGTTTCATCTGCAATGCACGCGGCAGCAGTCGGAAAGTGGCCGAGCAAAAAGCGGCATGTGAAGCCTTAGAGTGGTTGGAACAGAAGTTTCCTTTGAAAAAATCTAAAAAATAATATTTCAGACGGCCTTTGAGAAAACGCAAAGGCCGTCTGAAACAATCAAGAAAGTCATATATAAATGGATATCGAAACCTTTTTACAAAACGAGTCGCAACACCCGACGGATTATCGTTGCGGCTTTGTGGCCATCGTGGGTCGTCCGAATGTCGGCAAATCCACGCTGATGAACCATTTAATTGGTCAGAAAATCAGTATTACCAGTAAAAAAGCACAAACCACGCGCAACCGTGTAACAGGTATTTACACCGACGACACGGCGCAATTTGTGTTTGTCGATACGCCAGGTTTTCAAACCAATCACCGCAATGCCTTGAACGACCGTCTTAATCAAAACGTAACCGAAGCGTTGAGCGGCGTGGACGTGGTGGTTTTTGTGGTGGAAGCCATGCGCTTTACCGATGCCGACCGCGTGGTGTTGAAGCAGTTGCCTAAGCATACGCCTGTGGTATTGGTGGTCAATAAAATCGATAAAGATAAAGCCAAAGACAAATTTGCGCTTGAGGCGTTTATCAATGAAGTGCGCCAAGAGTTTGAATTTACTGCCAGCGAGGCAGTCAGCGCGAAACATGGCCTGCGTATTGCCAATCTGCTGGAATTGCTCAAGCCGTATCTGCCGGAAAGTATCCCGATGTATCCGGAAGATATGGTGACGGATAAATCCAGCCGATTCCTGGCGATGGAAATTGTGCGCGAAAAATTGTTCCGCTATTTGGGTGAAGAGTTGCCCTATGCGATGAATGTTGAAGTGGAGCAGTTTGAGGAAGAGGAAAGCGGACTGTTCCGCATTTATATCGCGGTGTTGGTCGATAAAGACAGCCAAAAGGCGATTTTGATTGGCAAGGGTGGGGAGAAATTGAAGAAAATTTCTACTGAAGCACGCCTTGATATGGAAAAATTGTTTGATACCAAAGTCTTTTTGAAGATTTGGGTGAAAGTAAAATCCGGTTGGGCAGACGATATTCGTTTTCTGCGTGAATTGGGATTGTGATTTAATGTGTTTGAACAAAGGCCGTCTGAAAAATTTTCAGACGGCCTTTTGTTTTGTTTGATTAAGCCAATAATTCAGCCAGGCGTTTGACGATTTCATCTGCTGCTTGGCGTTTGGATGTTTCTGGAAATGAGGTTTCGGCAAGGTCATCAATAATGGTGATTTGATTGGTTGGCTTACCCATGGAAACGGAAACTTGGTTGGCCACCAGCATCGGTACGTTTTTGCGCAAACGTTTTGCCCGTGCAAATTCCAAAACCTGATGGCTTTCTGCAGCAAAGCCGACGCAGAATGGTGGAGAAGGCAAGGCGGCAACGGATGCGAGAATATCCGGATTTTCCGTCAGTTCGATAACCGGGGGCTGATTGCCGTTTTTCTTCAGTTTCTCGTTGCTGCTGTTTTTGACTTTATAGTCTGCAACGGCTGCAACGGAAATAAAGACATCCTGTTCATGGATATGGCGGTGAACTGCCTGATACATGGCTTCTGCGCTGACAGCTTGTTCGGAATGAGTCAAGCCTGCTGGCAAGGCCGTCTGAATTTGACCGTAAATCAGCGTGACTTTCGCTCCGGCAGCACGGCACGCACGCGCTAAAGCCATGCCCATTTGTCCGCTGGAAATATTGGTAATGCCGCGGACAGGATCGATGGCTTCGAACGTTGCGCCGGCTGTGATCAGAACTTTTTTGCCGCTCAGTAGCTTGGGTGTCCATAAATCCTCTAGCAAATCTGCCAGATCGACCGCTTCGACCATTCTGCCTGTACCTGTTTCGCCGCAAGCCTGTTCGCCGCTGTTTGGGTAAAACACGGTAATGCCGTCTGAAACCAGCTGCTCAATATTGCGCAGATTGGCAGGGTTGTTCCACATTTCGACATTCATTGCAGGCGCAACAGCCAAAGGGCATTTCCTGGCTGCTACCAAGTTGGTCAGTAGATTATCAGCCAATCCGTTGGCAATTTTGGCAATTGTATTGGCAGTTGCAGGCGCAATAAGAAATGTGTCAGCTTCACGCGTCAGATTGATGTGCGCCATGCCATTATTGGAAGCGCCTGAATAGGTATCCGATAACACGAGATTGCCGGTTAAAGCTTGGAAAGTCAGCGGGGAGATAAATTTCGTCGCAGAATCTGTCATTACCACTGATACAGAATGTCCTTGCTTTTTCAGTAGTCTGACCAGTTCGCAAGATTTATACGCCGCAATACCGCCGGTAATACCGAGAAGAATGTGTTTGCTCATAAATAATGGGTTCATTAAATGAGATATATAGGAATCAAATTAGATTTGTTCGATGTTGATTCTGGCCAGTTTTGCTTTAATCGCATTGCCATATCTCTTCGGCAAGAACGCTGAAACCGCTCCGTATTTCACTTCAGTCACATAACTGCAGACTTTAAATTCAGGAACAACATTGAGCGAGTAGTCCGGATTGACCAAAGGCGAAGCACTGGAGTACAGCGTCCATCTTGCAAGACTGCCGTCTTCATAATCAGTCGTTGCGTTAAAGCTGGTAACCCCTTCGCTGAAAGCGATTTGATAATTAGAGTAGAACTCGCCGGGAATTTCGTGTGCATTACAGAAATTAAATAATCTGTCATGTGCAAACAGATTCTGACGGATATAGGCCCACAATTCTTTTTCTAGAAAATCTTGGTCGGCAAAATGTCTGGAAGGGTAGCCCTCGTCGACAAAGTTTTGAATTCTTTCCTGTATATCTGGGACTGCACCCGCTTTAGCCCCCCACATACCCGCAAGAATCAGGGCAGTATGCGAGCCTGAGTCGCGAATAGTGTGGAATAGGGTACCACTTTTTATCCATTCGGATACGGCTGCAGCATCACGATAGCAAATAATAGAATCTGCATCACGGAAAATAACGTATTCAACCTCGGGATCATTAATGGCAAGAAAGCGCCACATCGTACCCGGCCAGTTGTCCAACGGTGCGCCAACCCTAATTACTTCTGCTCCGTTATTTCTAAATCGTTGAATAGCTTCAGCCGATACAGAATCGTCGACATAAAAACGACATGTCCAACCGGGGAAAAGTACAGGAGCAAGCTGGGTATTTAAGACGGCAGGCTCAATATATTTGGAATTATTGCCAAATAAAGAAAAGGAGATAATCCGTTTGCCGTTTTTTGGAGCTGGTGTCGGAATGATTTCATGTTCTAGGTCTGGGATGGTTTTATCTTTTAGAACCAAAGCTTGATGACCGTAAAACCCGGTTTTTTCCCAATTATCTAGAGCGCCGTAAGCATGGGCAAGTAAATCCAAAGCAGGAATATAGGTGCTATTCAGCTCTAGCGTTTTCATTTCAGCCTCAATGGCTTTTTCCCATTGCAATTGCTTCAGATAGGCATAAGCAACTTTATGATGAAATTCGACAGATTGGGGATTGAGAAGGCAAAGAATCTCGGCACGTTTTAGCGCTTCCTCGTAATTTTCCTCTTCGATAAAAGAGTGATATGCTTGTTCAAATTTTTGTTGAATCTTTTCGTTACTCATAATAGGGACTATTCTAAATTTATGATTGTTTTATTGGAGAAAGTAGAGATTGTAAGAGTAGATAGGGCTAAAGCGCCAGTAATATAGAGATAAGAATGCTGAATGTGGCAAATTAAGAGCAAAGCCGCAGGACTATTTATCTTAGGATATCTGTTTTATCTATCGAACGATAAAATCCAATAAATTTTAAATTATTTAAATACAGATAGTTGTGAAAAATTTTTAATTTTTTTGAAATTGGGTGTTGACTGGTTTTGTTGGGAGGCGTATAGTTCGGTTCTTCGCTGCTGACGCGGTGAAGAAAACGAAGCAGACAGTATAACACAG